>CAYGNZ010000528.1:0-2706 GCA_964351345.1 uncultured Bdellovibrionales bacterium
TTCGCAAGGAGGCTACGACTTTGATCAATTAGGGCTTCAGCTTGTTCGTGTTGACCTTTGCTGGCAAGAGACAAAGCTTGGCTTTTTAAACCGTTGGCTTGCTCTCTCAGAACGGCTGGATCTGGAATCGAGGCAAATTGCAGCTCTAATGCGCTAATCTCAGCTTGAATTCCTTGTCGAATCTCCTCAATACGTCGCTTTTTAGCTTCAACACTCATCTCCGCCGCATGAAGAGCTTCGTATGCCGGATCGAGCTGGAGTCTGGCATTGGCTTCTTCTTCTTCGACTGCCTGGATCCTCTCTATCAGAAGCAAGGGCGCAAGCAATTGAGATGTCAGTTTCGCAGAGCGTGCGCGAATATACTCACGCAGAAACATCAATACCTCCCAGACGCGATCTACCTGAAGTTCATTAAATCTAGACTCATCCCGCAGATCGCTGCAGTCAAAGAGCACCATATCTCGTTGATTAGTAAGAACCTCCACGCCCAGCTCCTTGGCAAACGGTAAATATGCTTTCCGCGCTCTCGCAGTAACAAAGCTAAATACGAACTCCGTACTCAGTAGACTCTCCTCCTCGAGCGCCTCCGCGCTTACGATACCTTGTCGCAAAAGCCATTTTCCATATTCGAATTCAGGGTGAACAAACTCCCGAAGTCGTAGCCGAACTCGCCACCGCCTTGGTTCGCTGCAATGTACATCAATCGCCAACCACGTTCGGGAGAATACTTGAGGAAATGGAATTTCGACGCACTCCTCAATTGTGGTAAGGCATACAGGAACACCCCCCCAACCAACGCGACGTGAGTCCTGGGAATCGTAAAAAAGAAGTTCGAGCTCAGCACCTGAAAGCCCCAATCGGTCACCTGCCTCCTCAACAGGCGTAAAACGAAGCTCACGAAAATACGGCGGCGCTCCAACGGCGGCACTCGATACTCGATACTCAAACGCTACCGAATCTTTCGCCCGGGCTTGTTTGCTGGCCGCATTTGCCTTTTCTCGCTCTTTCTTCTTGCGACGTTTACGTTGCAAAAGTTTCTGGCGTTTATTCTCGTTTTTAGCCATCGAAACCTCCTCAAAAACTCGCATTCCATGCGGGACCGATCCTTTGGCCAAAGTGCGAAAGAGCGCCTCAGCAAAAGGAGAGGGTCTGCAACTCACCGAAAAATTCGAGGAAATGAGCAAGAAAGCACAAAGTTAGCAGAATCCGCCTAGAGTGTTCAAAAACCCCATACCCAGACCCTGGAACTTGCTATTTTTGACTATTTTGCTCAAAAAGCTTAGTGTTTAGAGTTTGCAGCTCTTTTCAACTCTCAACCGTGAAGATCAACTGCTCCCGTCCCGAACTTCAAACGCATTGACGGCGTCTGAGGTTCCAGAGGCGGGTAAAGGAACGGGTTTTTATCTCACTAACTGAAGTCCAGGAAGTGGTGCTCGTAGCAATCCTTTTGATTGTTTTGAGTACCACTTCCCTACTTGGCAAAGGAGAAATTCATGCCAGAACCATGTACTTCAAGAGATGAGGCAATTCGAGTTGGCACTGAGCTACTCGGTATGTTGCAGGTTGCACTTCCAGAGCACACTGAACTCCTCCACGGAGAAGAGAATCAGCAAGGACCCAGCTACGATATCGAATTAGGTAAGCCGACTTACGAACTCAACACCATCCAGGTTCGTATTTGGATTGCAGACACTCCAGAGTATTGGAGCTTTAACATCCCTCTCAGTATCGACGGGTCAGTCGAGTTTCCCTCCGACTTGGAACGCGAAGAAGACGGAGGCTATGTCGACTACATTGTCGATCGACTCTCGATTGAGAAAGTTCGCGATTTGTTCGTTGAGGCGGTTAAGGCCCTGACGAGCTAATACAGCGAGCGACTCTGTGAAACATCGTGCAGAGGTCATTGAGGGATGCTGGTTTTAACTATAAAGGTTCCAGCCTCTCCCCATGACCTCTGGCTTCGATTTCGAAACTCTTTTGCGAACTCTCGGGTTCTGCGCTAGGGATCATCATGCCTACTCACTTACTAAGGAGGAACTGCGCTGATGAAACCTTTCTACCTACTACCCACTTCACTAATCGTCGTATCAATTTTCTCGTCCATTGCCTCAGCGCAAGACATCGTAATGAGAAGCCCCGCGTATAGTTCAAGCACCCCACTCACTGTTTCAAATACGAGCACCATAGACGTGCAGCTTCATGCGGACAGAAGCTACGAGTGCGTGATTCTGACTACCCTACAAACTGCGATGAGCGACGATTACTTCGCGTTCAAAACAAGCGTAGTCGATCCTGACGGTGAAACTATTACCGTTTCAGACACCGGCACACAGTACCCCGCTGCCATGCCCAGAGAAAACGGAGTCCAAAGCGTTGAACGTTCTCGAACCCGTGTAAATCTCATTCCTGAAAAAACCGGTCGCCATCGTTTTTCTATTGAAGAGGTAGGCGAGTCAAACCCCGGAGGTTCAGCGTCTGCCACTGTTCAGTGCAGAGAGACGACTCTTGTTGGCGGGTATAATCGTTTCTTTGCGGGAGTAGCGATAGTAGAAATTCAAAGCCTGCTTGGCGTTGATGCCCCAGTATTTGTTACCATCGTTGACTCCAACGGAGCGACTTTAGTTGATAAGCAAGAGTTTAGCGTACGGGGAAATACAAGAACGGATCTAATCTTTAGCAGCCTTCCCATGCAGAATTTCGGTCAGA
>CAYGNZ010000529.1:0-2407 GCA_964351345.1 uncultured Bdellovibrionales bacterium
GGCAGAGGATTTCGACACCATACTTTTTGAACATTCTGGAGCTTCAGATTCTGAGGAAAATCCAATCACCGCTCTTCGCGAGAATGCTCAAAAGGTGAATCTTATCCATCTCTCCTCTGAGGGAAAATTCGATGAAGCGATAGAGGCCATACGTGCGGGGGCTGATGAGTATCTAGAAAAACCTGTCTCAAAAGAAACCTTACTGTTCACGATTAAAAAAGCGAAAGAACGAAATCGATTACGCAGCGAAAACGAATTGCTTAAAACTCAAGTTTCGAAACGATACAGCTTCAATAGTATCGTCGCCAAAAGTCCTGAAATGCTCGATATCTTTGAGACGATAAAAAAAGTCTCTGAGTATAGAACGACCGTGATGTTGTATGGGGAATCGGGCACAGGAAAAGAGCTAATCGCGCGAGCAATTCACCATAACTCTAACCGTAAGAATAAGCGCTTTGTGGCTATTAACTGTGGGGCTATTCCTGAAAATCTCCTTGAATCCGAGCTGTTCGGTCACAAGAGGGGAGCGTTTACCGATGCGACACGAGATAAGAAAGGGCTATTCGAAGAAGCCGAGGGTGGAACGATCCTCCTCGATGAGATTGGTGAACTTCCCGTCCACCTCCAAGTAAAACTCCTACGCGTTTTACAAGAGCAAGAAATTCGACCCGTGGGAGAAGCGCGCTCCATTCCAATCGATGTGCGTGTGATAGCGGCAACCCTACGCGATTTAGAGGCCGATGTTTTAGATGGTCGATTCCGTGACGATTTATACTACCGACTAAACGTTATCTCCCTTCGCATACCACCGCTGAGAGAGCGAAAAGAGGACATCCCGCTCCTGGTGAACTTCTTTATTAAGAAAAACCAAGAGAAACTCGGGCTCCCGGTATACGGGATTAGTAAAGAGGCCTTGAGCGCGCTGATTGACCACGAGTGGCCAGGGAATATTAGGGAGTTGGAAAACTGTATCGAACGCTCTATGATTCTTACCGAAGGCGAGACCATAAGCTTCGAGAGTCTACCAAAGACTGTTCACGCGACTAGCAGTGAAGAGCCCGCAGCAACTTCGATGCTTGAGGATGACGAGCTTTCAATTAAACAGCATACTCGAGCAATTGAAGAAGTATTGATTAAAAAAGCGCTCGAGCAAACCAAAGGCAATCGCACTCATGCAGCAAAGCTGCTCGAAATCTCTCACCGCACACTGCTCTACAAGCTCAAGCAGTATAATCTTGCAGACGACACAGCTTCCTAAGCTGCTCCTCGCTGCCGTAACTTTTTCACTATTCTATTTCCTTGTTCTGCTTTTCGGCTCTGCGACGGTATCCGCTGACGATAAAATTTATACCTGGACTGATGATTCCGGCATGCAGCACTACTCTACCTCTCCATCGGTAGAGAAAGCGAAACCCGCTGATTTACCTCTACTTGAGAAGCAGGATTTGGATCAGCGAATTAAGAAAATTAAAGCTGAGACTCCTGAAAATTGCATCGCTCATGGCGGCGTTGATTGTAATGCGGGTGCAGATACTGATGGGAGTGTGCTCTGTTTAGATGGTTTTCGAGACGCCGTGCTCCCTTACCGATTTCGCTGCCTTGAGGCGAACATCAAGTCCGAAATGATGTTATTTTATGAGAACACGGAGCAAGGGGTGCGACATTCAAAGGCGAATGCGCGTAGTAACTCACGACGTAAGTTACGGGAAATACGGATTATCGTAAGGAATAACAGTGCTGTTGAAGCTTTCGGTATCGACGTAGAGCTAGAGATTCCTGCACGCGTGAAAATCGTGGAAAAACTCAGTGGCCCGGAGAAAGTTGAGCCTTACGGCCTAGCGGACTATACTATGTCCTTTGATGCGGGAACCAAGCTTACGGTATACCAAGTAAGCGGGTTGAAGCATCGAGTTCGTTGCGAAAACTGTCGTTAAACGCTGCGTATTACTACTTAGACCCCTCGGACGAATTACAACACTACTAGACGGCCTTGGTACAAGCCCTTCCCCGATGAACATACAAGAGCGCACCAAATCTATTCTCGCGGCTGAAGCCGAAGCCATTCAGAACATTCCGATGAGTGAGGCAATTGATCAAGCAGTTGAACAGCTTTTCACTTGCAGCGGTAAAGTGATTTCCTTCGGTATCGGAAAAGCTGGTTACATCGCTCAGAAAGCTGCCTCCACCTTATGCACCACCGGAACTCCATCAATCTTCCTTCACCCCGGCGATGCCTCCCACGGTGATGTAGGCGTAATCGGTCAACACGACGTTGGCTTAGCGTTCTCTAATAGCGGGAAGACCCGAGAAGTAATTGAGACTGCCCATTTCTGTCGAAGACTGGGTATCCGCTCAATCATCGCAATCACCGCCCATGCCGCTTCTCCTCTCGCTGATTTATGCGATG
>CAYGNZ010000529.1:2417-2702 GCA_964351345.1 uncultured Bdellovibrionales bacterium
AGAAACCGGAAAGATAAAAGAGCCCTGCCCTTTTGGGCTTACCCCGACTGCAAGTGTCGCCGCAATGCTGGCCCTCACCGACGCGCTCGCGTTGATCGTGATGGAAAAACGCGGGTTTACTGCGGATGATTTCGCTTTGCGGCATCATGGGGGGTATATTGGGGAGCAGTTTAAGGCTCGGGTGAGATAAAAATTTACCGTTACTCCCCGCAAACTTAAAGCCTGTTCCTGTTACTGTGTCTGTTACTGTTACTGTTACTGAGACTGTTACTGTGTCTGTCCCTT
>CAYGNZ010000530.1:0-2683 GCA_964351345.1 uncultured Bdellovibrionales bacterium
GAGAAAGAAGGGCTGATTTCATCGGGTATCCTTTTAGTTTCGTCTGTTACTAATGGAGACGGACGAGGGAAGATTTTATTGCCAGGAGTATAGAAAGGATTGTTCAACTCTACAAGGGACCGTTGAAAAACGAAGTTTTTTGGCGGGACCGGCAAGCATAGCTTGCCCGAACGCCGAATAAGGCGTTCGTCTCGAATACTAGAAAACATGCGTTGCATGTTTTCTAGTATTCGTTAGCAACAACAAGGGACGAGAGTGGAGTAACTGACTCGTTTCGGGGGTTAACTCTTCTGTAGCTAGACGAGTTGCAAAGGAGGAGCGTTGATACGAAGTAATCGACTGAAGTTAAATCCAAACGTTTGCATGATAGCTTGAAGTTGAGTTTTGACGGTTCCTCGATAACGAACTCTCTTACTGAGATGCGTAAATACCCCCTCAAACGGCATGCGCACAGAAGTTCTCCAATTATCAAGCTCCTTGTTTTTTCCTTTCATATTTTTCTTAAGAATAGCACCAGGGTAACACCCTCGTTTTTTCAAAGCTTCCTGAGCAGGACGCTCAGAATACGCCTTATCTCCGAACACCATTCCGCCGTTAGGACAAACGAACTTCAAACCCTTGGAATCAGGAAGATTTGCAGGACTTACCGCCACCGAATGAATCAAGCCATGGGTCATATCCACCGAAACATGTCGCTTATAGCCAAACCAGATGCGATTCTTCCCCTTACATCCGTATCGTGCTTCAGGATCTGACGTGCATTTCCTAGTATTCTGGTTGTTCATTGTTGGCTTGTCGTCATCATCTCGCTCTTCGTTTTCACTATCAGCAATTGCCTTGTCACGAGCTTTCCATATATCGACTCGAGCATGAAGCTCGCTAGCATCGACGAAGCTAAATACTTCTCGAATGAGACCTGCACGTTTCAAGCTAGAGCGAACACGAGCAAAAAGTTCAGCGAAACGTTTTGTGCTAATTCTGTCTCGAAGCGTCGTAAAATATGAATGGTCTGGGGTTTAGTCATTTAAAGCGAAGCCGCAAAAGAGCTTTGTGGCTAGACTATCTCGTAGAGTCGAGCATTCTAAATGCCGGTCACTTAAGTCCTCGATTGCTTGAATGAGCAAGCACTTAAATCCCGAACTGACTGGATACCCGGCTCTGCCGATGGGGGAGTAGAGCGACTCTAGGGAGCGGCAGAGATCTTCAAAATCAATAAGCTTTAATAGTTTGCGGTAGGGGTGCTGTTCATCAACCAGCTCTTCTAGGTTGGGGATACTCATTGACATTTGGCGGCTCTCCAATCTTCGGCTCATAGAGAGTTTTTTAGTACGCGTAGCGGCCTAAGAAAAGAAATCTATCCCCGAAACGAGTCAGATACTCCGCGCTCGTCCCTTTTTGCTACAAACGAAGGCTGCGCCTTCGAGACGAGCGCCTTGCTCGGCGCTCGAGCGAGCTCCGCTCGCAGGGAGTGGCAAAAAACTATCGTTTTTCGACACTCCCTATTGAAGCTTATGTAAACCCTTAGTCCGCAAGCAAATGCCCCACAGGATTATTCGGAGCAACTTCCATCGTCTTTTGTCGCTCGAGTAGCTTTTCGACTCGCCCGAGCAAGACTTTTCGTTTTACCGTTTTGTCACAGTAGTCATCCGCTCCGAAGGACAGTAACGAGGATTCGTCATCGGGATCAGAAACGGCGGTGAGCATCATTACGGGTAGGTTTTTGAGGTTAGGATCTTTGCGGAGCTGTTTGATAAAGGCAAGTCCATCCATTACCGGCATCATCACATCACAAAGGATTAGATCAAAGGTGTCGTTTTCAAGCTTGGAAAACGCATCTTCACCGTGCTCAGCCAGGGCAACTTGGAAGCCTTCTGTCTGGAAGACTAGTTCCAGCACTTCACGTTGGTCTGAGTCGTCTTCAACAATCAAAAGCTTGCGCGTCTGTGCAGGGGAGTGTTTTGGAGTTGGCGTTGGATCTTCGCTCAGATCTTCCACCTGTTCGTTCTCAATCGCTTCAATCGCATCCAGATAGGTGGCTGAAGGAGTTGGTGAGGCTTTAAACACTTCCTCGAAACTGCTAAGACCAGCGTCGATCTTTGTTAAGCCGTCTTCGAGTAAACAACGAGTGCCTCTTCTATACGCGGCCTGAGTAATGGAGCTGAGATTCGTTTGATCTTGGCGAATAAGTACTTTCAAAACATCATCGACGAGCACAAGGCTATCAAGGCCTATCGTGCCGCGGTAGGCGGAATTGCCGCAAGAGCGGCAGCCACGACCAAAGAGGTAGGAATCACCAATACGCGAGCGAAGAATTTCAGGTACTTGTTCTCGAGCCTCACGAACAACTGGCGTAGAGCGTGAACATTCAGAACAGCTTCTTTTAATTCGCTTATGCACGAAGGAGAGCAGTAAGCGATCAATGCCCTGCCGAGAAATCTCATCGTACGAGCTGAGTCGACCAAGAAATCGAACAAGACTCTCAAGAGGGTCGCCCTCATTGTAGCAAATACAAACCAGAGAATGCTCAGCCATTTCAATTGCGGCTTGCCACACCTTATCGCCTTCCTCGTTATCGACGAGAATGACATCCGGGCGTAGTGCAAGGATCACACCTTTGGCGTCGATTACCCCGGCAGTTTTTGAGGAGTTACAGAGAAGCAAGCCGTTTCTGTGGCGAACCGTG
>CAYGNZ010000531.1:0-2663 GCA_964351345.1 uncultured Bdellovibrionales bacterium
GGCGGGCTCTTCGAACTCTAGTTTGTTGAGGCAACGACCAAAGTTATCAACAAGCGATTTCTCTTCCTCGAGCACATAGAATGAGTTCAAGGAAGTATCAAGCGGTTCAGGAAGCCTTCGTACATGATGAAGCTGTAGGAGTTCGGAATGTGATTCTGATGGATCTAGCTGAGAAACTCGCAGCTTTGGGTCAAATTTTCGCAAAATTGATTGAAGTTTTTCGCTTTGCTCTCCCTGATCGCTGGCCAATCCTTGCGTGAGATAGATCGTCCGAATACCGGCAGCGCTGAGATACAGCGCGCAAGCGGGTAAAGAACAGGGTAAAATAACGGCAGTAGAAAAGAGCTTTTCTTGCTCCTCCAGGCCCCAAGCCGGCAGCAGTAGTTGACGACTATAGCGTTGGATATCGGCGTCGTTCATCTGAGTCCTGCTAGCGTGAAGCGCTGCCGTCTGAGGAATACCTTTTGCCACATGGACTGACCTATTTTTTGAGCCTGTCCGTAGCTTTCGTGTCCTTCATTGACTACAGAACGAGAGACGTTGATTAAGGACTCTTCAGAGTCAAACACCACTTTTAAGCTCTCACCAATCTGCATTTGCTCGAGCGCTAACTTAGTGCGCAAGAACGTATCAGGGCAACGGATGCCGAGCAGATTTAGCTTCTTTGAATTCGCCAAACCACAGCCAAGAGGACAGTCTGACGCGGTCACTAGATCAAGCGAATGAAAGCCCAGATCGGGAAACTCGAAGCGGTGGAGCTCTCCACCAAGCTGGAGTCGAGCCTCGGGGTCTGAAAGGAGGAAGCTGCGTGATAATTGAGCTTGGAGGAAGCCAATATGTCCGGCTGCGGCACCGAGTATCCCACTTTGCTGACAGCTCGCCGCTTGGTTTTCGTAGTCATCTTCCGCAAAGTCGCCAAATAAACAGCGCAAACATCCCTGCGCAGGCCTGTGGAGAGGATTGTGCAGAAAACAAAGACCACGGTAGGCCACCGCGCCTCCGTAGCAATAAGGGAGTCCCCAGGTGACGCAGTAATCGTTGATGGTAAATTTCGTCTCTGTTGAGTCGCAGGCATCAATGACGAAAGAAACGGTGGAGAGAAGAGAATGAATATTATCCGGAGCCAGGCGAATAGTTTGGGCGAACAACTCTACGCTCGTCGCGGGATTGAGTAGGCTCCTCATGCGTTCTATCAATAATTCCGCCTTTGGCTGCCCGATATCGCTCGGTCGAAAAAACACTTGGCGATTTAGGTTTGAGGCCTCAACCACATCATCATCGAGTACGATCACTTGTAATCGATGAGTTTTTGGCCATTGCTCAAGTAAGCCCCAAAGTATTGGCACGGCAAGACCACCTGCGCCTACAAGGAGCACCCGGATAGGGGCATCATGAGAGATTGGCTTGGACATAGCGTTGAGAATAGTCGAGGCGAGACAAATGGCAATGCCCGTGATGCCAAAAATGAACCAGCAGCCTCAAACGCCAGGAGAAGGGAATACATAATAAAAAAGCGGGGAGCTGATTAAGCTCACCCGCTTTCTGGAGATTCGCTTCTTCAGTGAGTGAAGAAGTGGAATCGGGGTATGTTTGCTCTGAACTAATCTAGAACTAGTTCAAAACTGGAGATGAGGCGTGAGGCGTTCCGAGAGAAGCAACTGCTGCATTCTCTTGGGCTGCTTCAGTCGCATCTGAGATTCCCAATTCTCTAGCGCGCTCACAAAGGTTCTCAAGCGATACGCCGCGTAGAGTTGACTGGAAAGACCCCTCTATCTCCGACCATACTACTTCAATAAGCTCTGCTAACGCAGGTGCGTCAGTTCGCTGATCTTCTTGAAGTTTCGGGCGAAGTGCTCGCATTACCTCTTCTAAGCGAATGTCTTTTGGTTCCTTAGCGAGAGAATAACCCCCTCTAGGACCACGCTTGCCGATAACAACGTCTGCTTGACGAAGTTTTGCAAAGATTTGTTCAAGAAAACGCTGAGGAATCTTTTGACGCTTTGCGATTTGTCTTACTTGCGCGGGACCTCCACTCAAGTTGTAGGCCAAATCGACCAAAGCCATAATTCCGTACTGTTCTTCTCTCGAAAGCTTAACTGCCATAGTAGCTTATCCCCCCGAATCCAATCTAAAATCTGAGTCCGTTACTGTTTAAATTAATTTGTTTGAAAAAGTCAGGATTATTCTAGCTCTAAGGCTATGATAAATGCTCCCTAACGTCTTCTAAACTTAAGGCAAAAGCAGCGAACTGCCTCGCCAACGCAAACTATCTGAGGATTTAACTAGTCTAATGGGAAAAAAGCAAATAGCTGGCTAATAAAAATATTAAGCTACCGGAACCATTAGATAAATAAAAGCAGTGTTCTTATCGCTTGGCTATTTCCGGCACATACGGTCTGTAAATAGCCCGTATTGTGGAACAATTCCCATCAAGCAACGATCGTAAAAAACCCTCAAACAAGGGCTTTATTTAACAGGCTAAACAGTAGGGGAGGAATTGCGGCTCGAATGTGTCTTTTTTCTGCAAAATGATGACCGAAACTCCTACGAGAAAGCACGTAGGCGAAGCGAACGTGGTTCACCTGAGTAGTTCTCAAATAAATTTTTTATTAAGGGAGGACGACCACGAGTAAGCGATCAGGACGGTCCAAACTTAGAACTCG
>CAYGNZ010000532.1:0-2661 GCA_964351345.1 uncultured Bdellovibrionales bacterium
GAAATGGCACTGATAAAAGCCGGGTTTTAGATTCACAATGATGCAAGAGCTGTAAAAATAAGGAAGTCATATAACATGATAGTGGAGCGGATAAGGCTCCTAAATAATCCTCTCTGATATTGCGTCAATTTCCGCATATCGTCCACTCTGCTCGCTTCCATTTTTCGCGATCAATCCAGAAAATACTCATCTAATCAAACTTTTAGGGTAGCAATAGCCGTTCGCTGAGGAGAGAGTGCAATCCGCATATGGGAAATTGTATTTTATGGACAATATACGGAAATGCGAAGCGAGCTTACGCTCGAAGCACGATTCAAACTTACGTTAACTGTTTCAAGCGCCATATCAATCGAGAAAGGTCTCATCCACCACCGAGTCCTGCTTAGCGATCTAGCTCTCGGAGTTTCCTTCCCATCGCGAACCAAAGCAAAAGTTAGAAGACGAAGGAGACCGCTCGCGGGCTCCGTAGTCGCTCTTAGCTACCACCAAGTCTCCGTGAAACTCCGAGAGCTAGATCGCTAAGCAGGACTCCGCCCAGCAAGAACCACACTAATATGGTTAACGAAAAGCTCGCGAAGCACCGGGATCGAAGAAAGGAAGTTCATCCCCTTCACACACTCGTATTTCTTCTCCACCACCCGAAGCCCACAATCCCCAATAAGCCGCTCAAACTTCCCCACACTCATACGATTCAACCCCGACTCTACCTCTTCGTATCGCTTCGCCCCATCACTACGAAAGCGAGCGCGAACTGACATTACTGTTTCTTCTGAAAACAGAAGATTTAGCCAAGGAACTTTGCAGAAAAACTGCATGTGGCTGCCGTAGGGCGCGTACCAGGGAGGGCCAAACGTAAGGAGAATGATGCCGTCTGGTTTGAGTAGAGACTTCATCTCACCGAGGATAAAACCTGGGTCAGGAAAATGCTCAAAACTGTTCTGGGAAATCACCACGTCGAATTGCCCTCGATGAGTATCGTTTGCAATCTCAACAAACTCTACTTGGGTAGAGTCAAGCCCACTCGCTTCGGCATTCGCGACGGCACGTTGGAGCGTTGTCTTGTTGGTATCAATTCCAAGCACGAAGCAGTCGAATTTTTGAACTAGGGCAATCGCTTGGTTCCCTACCCCGCAGCCGAAATCAACCACTCGCTTGTGGCGAACTCGGGAGGAGAAGTCAGGGTAGACTCGCTCCAAGATGCCAAGCGCATCGGTGCTAGCCGGCTTTTCTTTAATTTCTGCGGCGTCGGCCTCAGTGGTCGGTGAACGGGAAAGAAGGAGCAGTAAGCGTTCACTAATCGACATAGTTGCGGGCTAACCTGGGCCGAGGCGTGGTGGTTTCAAGCTACTTCTTTTGTTTAAGCTTTGTGATCAGCCCTTCAACGCCGTCTTTATTGACGATACCGGCAAACTCGCTGCGGTAGTTACTGACAAGCCCGATGTTTTCAATCACCACATCGTAGACCTTCCAGGCTCCACCCTTTTCGCGAAGTCGGTAGTTAATGCTTGCGGTGTCGCCGTTGTAAAGCACGGTAGTTTTAACCATGGCTTTTTTGCCTTTTGTCTTCTCACCGGCGAATTTCAAGCCACTATCAACGGCGTTTTCGCGTATTTTTTTGAGGTAGTTTTTGGCTAGCAAGTCGCTGAAAAGCTCGACGAATTCTTTTTGCTGCTCTTCGGTGGCTTTCTTCCAGTTTGCCCCAAGACTGCGGCGAGACATTTCTTGGAAGTCAAAGACGGGAGCGATGATGTCGCGAAGCTTCTCATCGAGTGCTTCGTTAGAGATTTTACCCTGGGAGTCTGCAACGGTTTTTTGCACCTCCTCTACTGCGGCTTTCACAGTTTTCCCGGCAGCAGTTTCTGCCTCTTCGGCAACGGCGCAAGGGAGGGAGGAGAAGGTTACGGCAGAAATTACGAGTGTAGAAAGTATACTCAAGAAAATTCGTTTCATGGGTAAAATCACAATTTGTCTCCTCAATGGGGTCTATACGCTCGTTTTCTTAAAGTTATTCTTCTGAGTCTGAATTATCAATCGAGTGGATAAACTTACCAATCACATCTTCAAATTCTACGGCAGATTCTGTATCTGCAATCTCATCTCCTGCTTCGAGAATAATCTCAGAACCACCGGGGGAGATTTTCACATATTTGTCGCCAATGATTCCCTTGGTGCGGATTTGTGCGATGTCATCGTCTCGCAACTTAATTTCATCGCGCACCTGAAGGGTGAGCCGAGCCTCGGTAGCCTGAAGTTCTACGTTAGAAACTTCTCCGATCTCTACTCCGGCGATTTCAACCGGGGCACCAACTTTTAAACCGGCAACATTGGTAAACATGGCAGTTACCTTGTAAAAACCTGAGTCTGAAAGCTTCAAACCACCGATATTGATTGCGAGATAGGAAAAGCACAGCACTCCTGCTATCGCGAACAAGCCCACCCAGAACTCAAGCGTAAAACTACGAGCTGGTGGGGTAAATCCCTTGGCATCCTCATCCTTAGACGATGCTGTCGCCTGTTTGTTCTCTGACACTATTTTTCTCCGTTTTTCTCGCGTTTGTTTACTTTCAAACTCTCGTCCTTAAATTTTTAGTCGATCGCTAGGGGACCGTCTACCTCACCAGCGATGAACTGCTGCACCACGGGCTTATCGCAGGCTAGAAA
>CAYGNZ010000533.1:0-1089 GCA_964351345.1 uncultured Bdellovibrionales bacterium
CACCACAACATTGAGTCACTCAATTATTGGAACACAGAGGTTTTTGAGCTTCTCGGCATGGAGCATTTCTTTTATTCAAATCGAAAAAGATTGGAGAATAACATCTCACAAAAACTTATTGCGTCGGGGCCAAGAACCTTCTCAGTGGCAAAGTACCCCTTTGCTGGTGGCGGTAGCTTTTTTAAAAGAGAACTTCGAGTCTCACCGCCGTCGATGCAGAATCCGATGTCGTACTGGGTCTACGGCAATAAAGTTTTGTTCCTCTCCTCCCGGATTGAGGCGTATGCCTATGTAGTAGAGAGCGAGGAAATGGCTCAACTGATGAGTGAGCACTTTATGGCGCTCTGGCAGCTATCAACGCCATACAAAATGAAAAAAGACGACGGTAAGGAGTTCCGCGACTACATGGCACGGGCGAGCTACTGAGGGGAGCATATCCAGCGCCGCAAACACACCCGACACAAGTAATTAAGAATATTAACAAATACTAAAGGCCTCGAGTTACAGCGGAGGCTCACCACTCTTGTATTCTGATAAAATTACTGCTATTTTTGCCAGGTCTTGAGGTTTAAACATTCAAAAAAAACCTGGTTCTTTCTCGTAACAATAAGGAAGTAAGATGCAACGGCATGTAGGAAACCTGTCATTGGTTGCGGGGTCGTTAGCCTGTAACGCGAGCTGTCCGTTTTGCGTTGCCCGGATGACACCGAGTAGAGGTCAGAGCACAAAGTTTGATCTTATTTCGGCACGGAACCTGGAGAAAGCGGTCGCCTTGGCGCATCGCCTTCAGGCCTTCACGGCGCTAATCACCAGCAAAGGAGAGCCGACACTCGCACCGGATCATATCGATCAATACCTTGACGCCCTCGGGCCGATAAGCGAGGGACGCTTTCCCATACGAGAACTTCAAACCAACGGCTTGTTGTTCGCTGATCCTCGACGACGCGAGTCGTATGAGATGAAGCTTCTTTCGTGGAGGGAAAAGGGTCTTAGCGTTATCGCCCTGTCTCTCGTCTCGACGAATCAGGAGGATAACGCGAAAGTGTATACGCCTCATGGCGATCACTACGATCTGGCCGAAATGATTGC
>CAYGNZ010000533.1:1099-2658 GCA_964351345.1 uncultured Bdellovibrionales bacterium
TTGGCTTTACGGTCAGGCTCTCGATGGTCATGCTCAAAGACATGCTCGACACGACGGAGCGAATTGATCAATTGATTGACTTCGCTTTGGAGCATCAGGTCACGCAACTGACGATGCGACCGGTCGCCCGGCCAGACGATAGCGCTGATAAGCAAGCGACGGAGTACGTCATCGCCAACGGACTCGATGAAGACTCTCAGCTCAGACCGATTGAAGAGCACCTACTCTCAAGCGGTACTCAGCTTGAAGTGTTGCCCCACGGCGCGGTGGTTCTGGATGTGCGTGGACAGAATGTCTGTCTCACCAACTGCCTGACGATCGATCCTGTCGGTGACAGCCTTCGCCAGCTCATCTTTTTCCCCAATGGTGTTCTGGCCTATGACTGGCAACTGGAGGGAGCGATTCTTCTCGGCGCCGATCGTAGCATGCCGCCGACCGATGTCGTGCAACTCAACGCTTAAGTTCCTGAGACACGGTTCTTCGACAACGTACGGGTCGCTTGAGCAATCAAGCGACCCGATTTTTATTGCTGTTCAATCGCCCTTTTCCTTGCTTGAATTAGGGATTGAGGGTTGGAATCCGTGCTCACCCTCACTAGTATAGTGCATCTGAACCAGCCTTTCCGGATTCGTGTAGCAATGTGCGAATTATCTCAACGAAAAATCATTCTGCTCGCATTACTCTGTTTTTGTATTGCCTTGGGATTCCGAGTTGTTCGTTTGCGTTCGGAGGCCCCACAAGCAGATGAGCTGCACTGGGCTGCTCGAAGCCATCGCTTACTTACGCAAGTTCAGTATGGAAACATCAGCCATTTCAGCGACCACATGACTCACCCAGGAGTCGTGCCGGGAATCGTAATGGCGATTGGACAGTACGCCGCCGGGAAGTTCAATTCCGTATTCAAGCTCACACCATCAGACTCTCTCTATATCGATAGGCTCTATGCCTCCCGCATCCCCTGTGCCTTCGTTGCGGCATTGACGGTACCTGTGTTGTTTCTGTTCGCATTACCGATTTTTGGATTGGAAGCGTCATTATGCGCAGCACTTCTGTTTGCACTCGACCCCCATCACATTGGGCTCTCACGTGAAGCTCATTTGGATACCACCTTGACGCTGCTCGTGTTGATTTGCACGGTCAGTTTCGCTGCTGCAGTGGCGAAGAAGAGTTTGTGGTTGAAAGTTGGCGCGGGGATAGGTTGGGGGCTTTGTCTTCTCACAAAACCAACCGCGGTGAGCTTGCTCTTGGTGTTTTTGTTCTACAAAGCAATCCGCAATTGTATGACGCCAGAAAGTTCCGGAGGTGAGCGACGTCTGATAGCATCCTCGGATTTGATAGCCCTGCTAATGGGACATTTTGTCTTTGCATTACTGTATACCCGACTCTGGACCCACAATAGTGACTATCGATTGCGACTTGGAATTAAAAGCAAATTGGCGGACTTCTTTTTCCAATTCGGTCAGTTTCTCCAACACCACTCGCTGGTCGCAACTGTGCTTCTTCTTCTCAGCGTTGCCTTGGTTCTTTGGAGCAAGAAAGTTCAAAATAGCCGAGTTTTC
>CAYGNZ010000534.1:0-417 GCA_964351345.1 uncultured Bdellovibrionales bacterium
TTGGTCGATAGATGCGTACCGACAGCGAAAAGCTGGGATAGAAAATGATGGGTTTGTCTGGAACTTCCCCATTCTTGTTCTAAAACTACATATCGCGATTTTCTACTGGGACACCGCACTCGCCCACCTCTTCCTCAACAAAGGATGGCAAGAAGGCGTAACCCTTTTTCAATCATTGAACCAACCACACTGGAACACCAACTTGGGCTGGGTCGTCGCAAGAGTCCCTTACTTCCCAGAATTCGGGACCTATATTTCGCTCTTTTATGAACTAGCGATGCTATTTATTGTGATTTTCCATTTATTCGACAGAAGAAGAGACAAGGCTCTTATCGTGCTCGCACTTCTCGGGATGGGAATGCATTGGGGAATTCACGTTACCCTTGATGTGATTCCTTTTGGCCCACAAATGATGGC
>CAYGNZ010000534.1:427-2648 GCA_964351345.1 uncultured Bdellovibrionales bacterium
CTTGATAATGATTCCCCCGAGGTTTTTTCGTGTTTTCCAAACGGGACCTCGCGGACTACAGGAACCAGAGAACTTTGTTTATCGAACCTCACGTCGCTCCTGGATTAAAAATCTTTTTGTCGTCTATTCTTTTTATCTCGTCGTGGCATCGATGATCGTACAGATTCCCGTGGCACATGGCATACTTGCAGCGGTGCAGCGTGGTGTGCCCGGCGCCACCGCAATGCGCAGCATCTATCAGAACTGTCACCTTGCCTTATCATTTCTCCTCGGAGACAGACGTCCACATAACGTATTTCGAGATACTCATGTCGAACGAAGTTGGTCGATTACGTTTGAAGCAACCCTTGCTGATGATACAAAACTCATTTTGCCACTCTTGTTTCACCGCTCCGGTGAGCGCACAGGTTTAGGGGCAAACCTTCGGGTATTTCTCATTTGGTATTATTTCATCGAAGGCCACTTAGTAAGCTCCCTACATCCGGATGGAGATCTGCGACTTGATGAGGATGGAAGAGCTGAGTTTGAGCTGTTGATGCAAGGTTTGGTCGATGTTGAACTTTCATATCCAATGTACCGCTCGGTGAAATATATCGATGTTGAGTTTCGACAAAGGAAAATGCCTCGCTCAACTGATGACACCGAAATACCTCTCGGGGAACTCGGGCCTTACCCATTCGCGCGAGTATATCTTGATCACACTCAAACTGGCAGATCGCCAAGCATCACGTTTGAGTACCCTGACTTAACGATGCCGGCAGATGGCTCGGTAGCATCTCAAGATGCCGAGGATAAGAGAACGGAAAAGAATGCACCTCGGACCCAAGGCTAGGGATCAAGTTGATCCCTAGCCATACCATAACCCCCGTCACTCGGCGGCGGTATATACTGCTCCCATTATAAAGTACGGCTTTTTAACACCTGTTCGAGGAGCAGTATATTGCCCCGCAGGGAAGACAGATATACTCATCACAGAAAAAGGCGGCACGATTAGTGCCTCGACTAGGGCATTGCGGCGGCCACTTTCCTGGCCAAATTCGCTATATCGTGTCGCTGATCGCTCCCCCTCTTTGGAGCAGTATATTTTTTTTCCGCTGCACTCGGCAATACTCATCTCTTTTTCGTTTCGGCCAAAGGCCGAAATTTATGTTGTGATGAGTATGTCTTCTAGCAGTCGCCAGAAAACTTCTTGCGTCAAATTGAAGGCCACTGGCGTGCGGTCAACATCTCGCAATTTGCGATATCGCATCAGAGTAACGTCTGAATCAACGAGTAGTTCAAAATACTCAATCCCTCCGTCTACGGCAGCAGGTAGTTCCGAGCGCATTTGTGCAACTTGGCTTTCAGAGTCAAGTTCGCAAAGCTGGAGGTTCTCGAGCAAGTAACTCAAGCGAGCCGCGAGTCGTTGAACCTCTTCTCGACGTTGCGTGACATCGTAGGTCGCAAGATACGGTGCCGTAAACGAGAGACTCTGCACGGCGACACCAATTGTATCAATTTGCGTAAAAACACACCGAAGACGGTAGCCGCCTGTTCGCACATCCAAGGTGGTATAGCGATCTGCAATGGGCTGACGAAGTGCGGGAAAACGATCTTGAGCGGTGGAGACGAGCGAGGCTGCAGACATGACAAACTCCATTCTGCGCTAGGAGGGAGGTAAAAAACCAAAGAACAACCTTGGGGGGCTTATCCGAGGCGCAATTCTTTGTCGCGCCTCAGAGACAGAGATCGTTCTGAAGCGGCACCAAGAACTGCGAAGGCACATCTGCTGGGGGTCGGTGAAGTAAAAGAGCAAAAAACAGGCTCAAGCTTCCGGAGCAGGCGCTAGTGTGAAGCACGCTATTGGTGCATACTAGCCCCTTAGCGCAGGGAATCAAATTATTATTTGGCCAAAATCATGAAACCTAGGATTTCCATACTGTGGAACGAAAACTCGGGGCGGGCGACGAAAGAATTGGCCGTACGCGACTCCTTGGAATCGAACTCCGCAATGAAACTGATTCCCATTTCCTCCGCTGAGGAATTGGAGGCCGCGGCTTCAGCGGCCTGTGACTCTTGCGATGTGCTGGTCGCTGCAGGAGGCGACGGCACACTTAACATGTGCGCACAGGCGATTGTTGCAAGCGGGCGCCCGATCTCACTCGGAGTCTTACCACTTGGCACGGGAAACGATTGTGCTCGAGCGCTCGGTATTCCACTCGATGTGGCTGAGGCCGTAAGC
>CAYGNZ010000535.1:0-1785 GCA_964351345.1 uncultured Bdellovibrionales bacterium
CCGGGTGCGCTGGTGTTTTCTACTATCTCAGAAGTCGCACCCGACGGAAGCTTCTTGAATGCTTCAATCAGTTAAATCCTAATTTTGATACAGAGATTAAATTACGTTCTCTTTGGTTGGGCCAGTATCCGGAACTCGTCATACGCGACGGACAGCAATTGATATCCATACGCCCCACCCCGTCTCAGCTCAGAAGCTCTCTTTCAGAGCATACGGGTGGTCGAAAACCCAGCTATACCGTTATTACAACAGTTATCAAAGAACCATCATTTCAAATCCAGTTCGAGATACGCCCACTGGGTATTCTTGCAAAGCTTGCTAACTCTCAAGACATGGAAAATTTAGGCAAAAATTATTCCACCCTTAGCAACGAATTCGATGTGCAAGCTAATAATCCGAGCTTTGCAAGCGAATTTCTAACTCCTGATATTCAACAGTGCTTTCTCGACTTAAAGAGCCTGGGCTTGAGGTTCTTTATCGGAACGCCCTTTGGACCCATGACGTTTATTTCTCTCAATGCCAAAGGTATAGTCTGTGAACCAGAAGCGTTGAAAAAAATGGTTAATATTCAATTAAAATGCATTGCAGTTCTGAGAAATTGGGGGCTCCACATATGAACGAGGTAAAACAAATCGATCGAGCGGACGGCGATTCTGTGATAGTACAACTTCATTAGCTTGGGCGCCTGCCTTGCCAGTTCGCGCCGCCGCTCATCTAACCGTTATCTGTCTTTTACGGGTACCCATTGCAACACGTATCGACGTCAATTGAGTTGTTCGGAACTCCTGTCTCTACCTCCAGCCTTTTGCGGAACTGTTCCGATGAATGGTTAGTTTGTTTGCACGGTCTTCAATCAAATAAGCTGCTATTTGAGCCCCTGTTCGAAGATCCGAGATATGCGCAATTCTCAATCCTGGCGCCTGATTTTTTGGGATTTGGCGATTCAGCCAAACCTGAATCAAATTCTTACGGATTAGGTGTCCAGCTGGAGTTAGTCGCGCAGCTAATGACCCACCATCAAATCCGTCGTTTCCACCTGATAGGTCACTCCCTGGGAGGAATGATTGGTACGATGCTCTTTCGTCATCCAACCCTTCTACCAACTACCCTCATCTCCCTCGAAGGTAACCTCGCCCTAGCTGATTGTGGCAAAAGCCTAGAGGTCGCTAAGCTTACGGAAGAAGAGTTCTACGAAATCGAATATCCGAAACTCAAGGCATCTCTCGCTGCTTCGTCTGAGCCCAGTTCGAAGCTACGGTTCCAGGCGTTATCGAAGATTCCGGATTTCGTTTTCTTGAGAACATCCAAGTCAATTGTTGAATATTCTAAAAGTGAAGAATTACTAAAACTATTCCTCCAAGGCGAGATCCCAACGCTCCTTATCCTCGGTGAAAATGGAACGTTCTCTTCGCGCCCGAGTTCAGCATATATCCAGACAGTGAACGTATCTGACGCGGGCCACTTCATGATTATAGACAATCCCAAGGAGACGCTCGATTTGATTTCGAATTTCTTGCATGAAGCTCTTGGTTAAGACAGAGAACAAAAACGTGCACCGAACAATCGGCTTAATTATGGTGCTGCGAGTGTCAAAGGTCGTCCTGGCCGAGTTGCAGTTGACCTAAACCCTTATGCGGCAAAGCGACGAAATGGCTATGTGTACCAAATGCGCGATTGTGAAAAAAACAATTGACTATGGGAAAAGCATACCTTCCAAAGACAAATGCCACCTAGAACCACCTTCGATTCTTCCAGAACTGTGTGCGAGTATCCAGGCTTCGATTG
>CAYGNZ010000535.1:1795-2636 GCA_964351345.1 uncultured Bdellovibrionales bacterium
AACTTGCCGTCGAATCGCAGTACGTTTGTTCCCATTACTTCAGATGCATTGGTTGCGACGAAACATTTCATTTAGCTATATGCATTCGAGGCCAACCAGATTATGGATATGGCAAACCAATCCCCTCTCGTCGCGAATTAAAACGACTTCTATGGGGACGAGCAGGAACGTTATTTGCACAAAAGAGGTGGTGGTCTAGGATCTTAGTCCGTTGACCCGAATTTAGTTTTGCCCTCCGAGATGCGTTGGAGCATTGCGGGATGGCTCTTGAAAACTCGATTGAATTTTCAGGAGAGAACGACTCTACTATATAACAAAAGATCGCGCGGACGAACCGATATCCCTGTGCTATACGTAGAGGCTGATTGCCGAGCGTCGGGAATTCGCCCGCCTCTCATTTAGAACGTTATACATCCACAGTGTTTGTGCCGACTTCTGAGAAGCAAAAGGTGTTCACTTGAAAGCACTCGTAATTCGCATAGCAGCGTTGATCGCTATCCCAGCAATATACTGGCTAACCAGCGAGATTCGCTTCGACATATCTAACTTCGCGAAGATCTCTGTGCCCGTAGTCGCCTTCGTTTGCAACGCCTGTTCGAACAAGAGTTTGCTCATAGCGAGCTTCCTAACTCTCTCTGTTACAATGTTCTTCGCTTATATTGTTCATCAAACACCGGATATCACGTTAGGCTCGCAGCTATTTGAAATATTTACTATGAGCGTTAGCGCTTTCTCGGTGGCGTTGCTTGTCGGTGTTTTTCTTCACGGTGTCCCGCCGGATGGTTTGCCGATGTATAACAAAAAGATCGAGCGGACGGCTGAATAGTTATCTATAGTTGTC
>CAYGNZ010000536.1:0-2095 GCA_964351345.1 uncultured Bdellovibrionales bacterium
CCTCGTCGCTTCCAACAGCGGTGACGAATTCTGGCTCAGAGCTCCACATGGTTCAACCTTATGAACAGTAGCGAGAACAAAACCTCCAGATAGACATGCGCAAAAGTTCTGAACGAGCGATCTTTATTCAACTTCAGCTAGTCCGGCTAGTGCTCGCCGCGGTTGTTACGCTATTTCTTGCAAGAGCAATTGATATTGGCGTCAGTACCTCTCTGTTGCTCGCAAGCGTTTGCGTGGGAACCTACCTTGCAGGACTGCTACTCTCTCGCGGCACTTCTTTTCTCAAAGCTCTGATAGTTCACGGAGCACTGCTTCTTGCGGTGTCGCTGCTTTTTTCTCTTGCAAACATTATTATCACCGCTCCCGCCGACGCGGCGGCAACCACTGATTTCCTCGTGGCTCAGCTTGCAGATAACGCACTTTTACTCGCGATATTTTACGCCGCGGCCTTTCTCACTACATGGTTCTTCTGGACTCGTCCGCAGGCAGTAACGCTTGAGGCTATCCTCTATTCAAGTGCCTTCCTTTGGCTGCTCAGCGGACACCGTAACTACCATATTGATGCTCCACGACAAATTAGTTCTTTAAGCTGGAAGGTAGGTGTTTTCCGGCAACTGCATCTTGAACCGCAGCATATCTTTCTCGGGCTTGGCGTGTTCTTTGTGCTCTTACTCTCTGGCTATTTCATTCTCGCCAGCCGCCGAACTCTGTTTGGCAGCGCGAAGGCCGTTCGCAGCTACGGTAAAAAGCAGAAGCTGTTAATTCTCACCTGTCCCATCCTCGCCATTGCCTTACTTTTTTACTACGCCGTCTATATCAACGCGCAGTATAAAGTTGACCTTAGTAGAGTCTCAAACGGAGTTGGCACCCAAGATGAGGCAACTGAAGGCGAAAGCAATCTTGGTTTTCATTCCGCGGTCTCCTCCACAAAACAACCCTCAGCACTTGTTCGCCTCGAAAACGATTTCACCGAAAACCCTTGGGCTCCCATGTTGTATTTTCGAGAGGGTGCCTTATCGAGTTTCAACGGTCGCGAGCTCGTGCGCGGCGGGCCCAATGTCGATACCGACGTGCCAGTCATTGCACCGGGGCAATCCTTTGTTGCCAGCACCAATGAGTCCGAAGAGGGTAGATACAAAGTCGTGCAGTCAATTTATCTGCTCACTGACCACAAGACTCCATTTGCAATAGACACACCTCGTCGAATGACCGCCATCAAAAATCCTTATCCAGAGCGATTTCGCCTCGCCTATCAGGTGCTTTCTCAAGCCCCAACACAGAAGCTAGAAGACATTGTCTACGCATCGGTGGGTAGCTCAAAGTGGGATGAAAAAACATGGGAACATTACCTGCGCGCACCGGGAAGTAAGTCATTAAGCGCAGAGCTTGATTCGGGGCTGCTTGAAGAAGCACAAACCGCGGACAAGCCGGTGGAAGACGAATATGGCGAAGACTTGCGATATCTTGCTCTTGCTCGCGCACTCACTGCGGGGAACTCTTCGAAAGTCATTCAGGCGGCTGCCATCGTTCAGTACCTTTCGGAAAAAAGCATTTACACGAAAAAGCCAGGGCATCAGGTCACCGAGCGCGGAGATCCTGTCGCACCGTACCTCTTTGAAGATAAAATGAGAGGCTACTGTGTGCACTTCGCGCATGCGGCGAGCTACTTAATGCGACTTGTCGGTATTCCGGCTCGAATAGCAACTGGGTATTTGGTTGACCTGACGTATGCCAAAGACGGACACATCTTACTACAAATGGGAGATCGTCACGCCTGGCCTGAGGTGTATGTCGAAGGTCATGGATGGTTGGTATTCGACATCACTCCGGCACAAGCGGAAAACGAACAAGCCTTAGTTCCCGATGAAAATATTCTTGATGAGCTGATGAGCAAGCTCGATCCTGCGCAGGAGCTCCTTGAACCCTTACCGATTGATGTCGAGAACTCCGAGGAGAATCCGATTTTGGCCGAAGTGTTTCGCTCACGTAATCTTGGCTTTACGCTTCTCGCCCTATTCATTGCATGGATAGCGTTTAAAGCTTGGCTCCGGCTTGGCTATCGCTTGCCTGCGAGCAATGCAGTAAAAATTAAACG
>CAYGNZ010000536.1:2209-2635 GCA_964351345.1 uncultured Bdellovibrionales bacterium
CCGAGCACCGCAAGTGGCATTGAGCAAGCACTTCGAGAAGTCGAGCAGTCCTACGATAGGCGTTATTCCAGAATCCGTCGGGTGCTGAGTTTCCTTAGTCCACTTTCCTTAAGCAGGTGGCCGACGTGGTAGTTCGAAGAGTTCTATTCGCACTCCTGCTCTTTGGGTTTTTTCTAAGCCCGCAACAAGGAGCCGCCCAAGTCGGCTCAGAGATTGCTCCGCAAACAGACTCCCTTGGTGGGGCAAACTCTGGTGCAACTTTTGAAGAATTGCTTGAAGAATCACGCTTACTGCTAGCAACCGGCCGCCCCATTGACGCGAGAGCGAAGTTGCAGCAAGCGCTTGCGATGCGGCCTGAGGATTATCGCCCCCACATGCTCCTTGGACAGTATTACCTGTTCAACGTTGCGCACTTCAAACTCGCGT
>CAYGNZ010000537.1:0-1532 GCA_964351345.1 uncultured Bdellovibrionales bacterium
GAAGACACTTTTCGACAATAATTGGATCAGATAACGCCGCACAAATTTCATAGAACGTTGTTTGCATCTTCCTTAGCCGAACCCCACCGTTGGGCCCTTTTCGTGTCTCAACTATTTCACTAATAGCTAAGCTTTTGACTACCTTCGCCAAAAACGGAGAAGGTATATCGGCCTTTTCAGCTAATTCAGAAACAGAGACAAATACATCCGCCTCTACCTCGGTCATATAGAGCAAGGCACGTATTGCATGTTTTGCGGGAGCGCTAAGCACTTAGTTTCTCCTTATGATATGCCCTTGAGACCGTTTCACAAAGTGAGAGAGATTTTCGCTTAGAATTGCAGTAATGTAGTAGGGTAGCAACTTCGCCCACAAACACGGTTATAACTAACTTAATCTAAAGCTGAAACGGTCGGGAGGCAACGCGCTGAGGGCAGACTCTTTATCTCTTCACCCTAGCCGCAGGTTTTTAAGACCTCCCCCTTATCTAACGCGAATTGGAGTCTTAGCATCTTCCATTCCGCACTCCATAAACTTCCAGCCCAGGCGAGTAACACCGTCAAACTGGAGAACGCTACTACAATTGAGAACCAAGCGGGCAGTCCCAATACATGAAACATGCCACGCCCTAATGGAACAAGCTGCCACAGAACCAGCAACCACCACCATAATCTAGTAGGCATTATGTTTTCGCCTCCGGTAAGGAAACCTATTACTTGCGCGCTTACTGCAAAAACCAACGTCGCCGCCCAACCTGTAGCGAGCAGATGTAGAGTCAAATCCGCAGACGAAATACCGGCCCGTAGCTGAAGGCCCCATGCCACAGTGACCCACAGGTAGCCGCAGACGAAAGCCAAACCGAGCGGCTTCGTATACCAGGAGCGAAACCATGTCGGCGCATCGGTCGCTAGGAGGTAAGCAAACACCCCGGCAAGTGAGAAGTAGCAACTATAGTCTAATGCTGACGTCATTTTTGTAAGCAGCATAACGTTACTGCCCAAGTGAAAAAAGATGAAACAGATCCCACTTCGGCCAGCCAAATTACGTCCACCCAAGAACGCATGAATGAATTGACCTCCTGCCGCGAAAATAAGGCTGCCAAATCCACCCCACAGCACAAGAATCGCTGACACTGGATCATGTATTGAAAGAAAAGGCGAGATCGCCAGTACGCTCAACCCTATCACGGTGAGAGTCGCTTGTAGGGGTCGAGTCGAGTGTGAGTAGCAGGATCGTAGAATAAGTACGACGTAGAGAAGAAATGAGGCACTAACCAAATAGTTTCCCCAGGCATGCCTCCCAATGATTCCGAAGGCGCCAAGGACGTAGACGGGGATTAGTAGCAAGGGCCACTTCCCGAAAGGCAACTGCGCACCGACCATCTTGCTCCCGGCTTGAGAAATGAAACCCAAAACAAAGAGGCCAAAGAACAGGTATACCTGCACAACCGAATGAGCATAGCGTAAATCTATATAATTCTTGCCGAGCGGAAGCACCCGATTTAACGCTAGCCATAAGTACAATCCATATCCAA
>CAYGNZ010000537.1:1542-2626 GCA_964351345.1 uncultured Bdellovibrionales bacterium
GGGTACCTACTACGCCAAACAAAGCTCCAAGTGCAAAGAACTTATCCGCTACGGGACCGTTTGTCGCTCGCTCGGCCCAGGAAGCCGGACATCGTTTAGAAGTTTTGCCGAGTTGAACGAGTTGCTCTGACGAATCTTGAGCTGACCTTGAGTGTTTCTGATCCACTATCGCTCCAAAAGTAATGCGCTTTAAAAAGCAACGAATTAACTCAGGACATCTGAGCGGTTACTTTTACCAAGTGATTTCTCGATATTTGCAAGAACTCAAACAGCTCGCTGATGGCAACAAGCTAATTCCTTCGTTTGAAATAGTTCAACGCACGAAGGGAGTAATCGCCAAAACCAATTAGTTGCATTGTGCCATAAGATCTTGGGCTAGTCTTATACATTCAATGCAACATTATTCATTCCTAGGCAACTTCTCGCGTGAAGATTCTGTAGATATAGACATATGGTTTCCATCGAGGTTTTGAATCCCTTGGCTGCTTGGATAAAAACGAACCCCTCGCCCAAACGTAACGGCAGGTCCACGTGGAAATTGAAGGGATTTCGTCGCTAATTGTTTGCCTTCAGTGCTGCGTTGTTTACAAACCTAGGCCAAGCAAGAGACGCAGTGGGGTCGGTAAGGGATTTGTCGAAGAGCTCATTTTTTAGAAAGAGAAATATTATTTGCGCTGGTGTAACACTGCGTGAGCAGACAAGGCCGAGAGCTACGATCGAGAGGAAGTTATGTACAGAACTGAAGTATCGGGAGAGAGAATACGTTGCGTCATTCAGAGAGGAATTGGTGGCTTGGGTATGTCGAATCGAGCCGTTGGCAAGTTTTCGCTTGTAGCTCGCTGAGTGTATGAGCCCTGCAATCGGCGAAGCCGCAAAACTTTCGCATGGCTGGTGTTGTGCCTGGGTAAATGGAGTGATGACAGAAGGAATCGATATGAAAACCTTTGTCACCACCCCGGTTGGGATAGTCAGAGTTCGACGAGGACTCGTTGCAGTGTGACACGTTCGGCAAGCGCTACTGATTGGACCGTTGCCCCTCCAGGGGTAACATCCACTCGATCACTCGCGTTCCACTGCACTTCTA
>CAYGNZ010000538.1:0-2615 GCA_964351345.1 uncultured Bdellovibrionales bacterium
AATTGCCAATCTTATCGCGAAACATATCATCGAGCTCACGAACGATATGACTAGCGAAATACGGGGCTGCAAAAATTGTCTGAGAATCAGGAGGATAAATGGTAAGTTCTCGCGCGAGTTCCTGTTCGAGTTCTTCATCCGAGATGTAGCCATTCCGATTCATTTGCTTCAACACATACCGCTGTCGCCCAAGGGCTGCGTCTCTATTTTTCGGACGCGTCAGTTCGGAGGGCTTTTGCGGTAGACCTGCAAGATAGGCCGCTTCGGCAATCTCAAGATTTTCTAACTCCTTGTGGAAATGCACTCGTGCCGCGGCCTTTACTCCATACGCCCCTGCACCAAGAAAAATCTCGTTTAGATAAATTGAGAGGATTTCATCTTTGGTCAGCGCTGCTTCTAATCGGTAAGAAAGTATCGCTTCTTTCGCTTTTCGTTCGTATGTCTTCTCCCTACTTAGGAGGAGAGACTTCACAATCTGCTGGGTAATGGTGGATGCGCCCTGCCGTGTTTTTGAACTACGCAGATTGACCCACATCGCGCGCAGGATACTGACGACATCAATCCCTGGGTGATTATAAAAATTTGCATCTTCAGCAGAGAGAAATGCGTGTTGCACAATTTTGGGAATCTGCTCGAAGGACACAGGGTATCGCCGCTCATCGTAGAGCTCCGCGATGAGGGCACCATCGTCAGCGTACACACTGGTAACCGCTTTTGGACGATAATCACTGACCCGTTCAATTTTAGGCAGGTCTCTAGTTAGACGAATGTAGAAATACATTCCCGCGACAAGACTGGCAGCCGTGGCAAGTAAGCCTACGATAATGCTACTGATGAAGAAGAATTTGAAAAACTTCCTGAGCATGCTCTCAGCTCACTCCTTGCTACTGACTCTCTGCACTTGAGTCTAAAAAATATTGCGAACTTTGCGCCAGATCTTTAATAAGCGCAGCGCTTAGCACCACCGCAACCTGTCGCTTATCCTCTCCTGTAAGCAATCCATAGCGAGGAGCGTCAGGGTCGACACTGCGGTCATCCTGAGCATTGACCGCTTTGAGCGCTCCACCGACTATCAGAGAGTACGGAACGCTTGAGTTGCTCTTCTCAACGGTGACACTAAAGACTGGGGAATCAAAGTTCGCCAACTTCCTGTCTCCTCTGCTTAAAGAGGGATAGGAGAGCACTTTTACTTCAGTCAGCCGTTTAAACCAGGCATCAAACTTACTCTTTGCAAGGGGCACTTGCTGCGCTTCCTCTCCCGCTTGCAGGCGCCAAGAGTCTTGGTCGTCTCGTGAGATACGTAGTTCCCTCTCTTGTTGACGAATTTTAATCTCAGGTATTTCTGCCAGGCTCAGGTTAGAAAAAGGCTGCGTGTCACGAAAATGCTCAGGCGATTGCAGCCAGCCGCGGAATTCAGGAGTTGCAAGTTGATAAATCCAAGTCTGAAAAGAAACTCGAAAAAAGTAAAGCCCAACGGTTTTCATGCCTGCATTGTTTGGTAGGGGAACCTTTGCTTCCGCGGCGTCAGCAAATTGAAGCAGCAAATCCTTTTCAGAATTCTCCTCGCCTTCAAAGGAGAGTCGCAAGACAAGACGTGGGTCATGAAGACCGAACTCGTGTAGCGGAGCCACCGTAGGTGGCAAGAAACGTTCAACTTCAATTTCGGACAACTTCTCTAATTGCTTCTTGATCAAGGCCGCATCGGCATCAACCTCCACACCTGCTGCAGTGAGCTGCCAGCGGAGAGGAGTTTTTGACACTTTGCGAAGAACAAGGGGAATATCGCTGCCTTGCCGAAGGATTGTCACCGTGTTGACGGCATCAACCTCAAACTGCAGGGGCTTTTTGCTCCTCACGTCATCTCGTTTGAGTAGAATTTTTTCGAAATCCTCCTCTTCGATCAGCAAGATACGCGCGTCGTTTTCTTTCTGCACGTATCTCCGTCCGCTAATTTCGTGTTTCTTTCCAAAACTAAACACGCGTTTTTCGAATTCGCCTTGCAGTGTCAGCACGTATTCCGGTGGCTGGAGCCCATACACACTCTGATCCGCAGATACCGCTTCGGGTTTGACGCTGTTTTTTACTGTGACGGAAAAAAGCCGCTGGAGCATTGCCGGAATGACTCCTTCAATGGTGGGCGCTCCCTCAGGATCACTCATTACCCAGGTAGATCCTATCTCAGCGCTCTTGAGCAATCTGCCTTGCTCATCAACCTCAAAGCCGGGGCGATAGGCTGAGAACGACTGTCCAGGGCTGATCATTTGAATCTTCAGCACATCCTCGACCTCAACACCCTGCACGAGTGACTCAGAGAGAGTCGCAAGATCTTGCGCCTCCTTCTCAGAGAGTTTATCGAACTGCCAATACCCCACACTCAGCACAAGGAGAAGCAACAGCATAATCAGAATTTTTCGGGGATTCATTGCGCCGTACTCCTAGGAGCCTTGTCTCCTTCGCCACCAAACAGTGATGCCGAGAATCAGCACAGCTTCGGGAAGCAAAATTCCAGCAACCAGAAACATCGAGCGAAACTCTTTTGCGGTAAGCGCTTTGGTAGAACACTTCAGGCTTTTTGCTCGTATGCTGATGCTTTTTGTTTCACCAAGTGTCCAGTT
>CAYGNZ010000539.1:0-2614 GCA_964351345.1 uncultured Bdellovibrionales bacterium
ACAGACGCATTCACATCCTTGCCCTAAGCCGCCTTGTTTCATCCAAGGTCGGGAACTACAATTATTGGGTCCACACTGACATCCGCATTCGTTTGAAGTCGCAACTACGTTCGTCGAACCAGGATACTTCGCCGCACATCGAGCGTCATCGAATTTGTCATCTCCCGAACAGTGACAGACGGTCGATTCTCCTGATCCTACAGGCACCTTATCCGAGGGACAGGCACATTTCCCATCGGCACCAGCACTCGTTCCGTCCGCGCATTTGCATCGGCAAATACCCCCCACGTCATCCGAGTAAGAAAATCGGCCCATACCATCCTGACAAAACTCATCTGCGCAATTACACATGGTTCCGCCGAGATCGACCTCGCCCCCATCGCCGCATGATTTACAAGCACGAGCACTTGAATCCCACTTCTCGTTGGCTCCTTCGCACGTACAGAAATCATAGAAGGACTCCGTTCCGGCGGGATTACCAAGACAATCTACGGGAATCGGCAGCGAGACATCAGAGCTCGGCTCGCGGTAGCCCACCGCTAACCCGTTAATCGTGAGCGGAGGCAATACCGGTAGAAGCGGAATGATTTCTGCTTGTAGCCGAATTTGCATTGGTGCGGCCTGCAAACGCTCACGCATCGAAGCACCAACCGAGTCGCTTGGTAGCACGAGCGTTGGCCGTTCTTTTAACTTTGCCCAGCCGTTCTCATCATCCGTAACAAAAGTACTCGTAACAAAATCGTATGCGACCTGCTCAACTCTTTCGACCGCTTCTTCATGCCGAGAATCAACCGCATCAGGCTCATCTTCTAACCCCTCAATTGTCGAAGCAAGGAGGAGGGCTCGATTCGCTCCGGCTTCAACGATATTTTTCGTATAGGCGTAGCGGCCGAAATCAACAAAGGCCAGAAAGATCATGACCAGTACAGGAAACACGATCACAAACTCTAGAAAAGCAACACCACGCTGATCCTCGCGAGTGACTGTTCTCTTTTCCGTTTCGGGATTCATTATTCGTTGTCCTCGTTCTTGATTTAGCTGTCAGGGAACAAATACGGGCTCGTGGAACTCACATTAATTGGCAATTCGGGAAATCCCATACCAAACAAAGGCTCGTAGCGTGCTTGTAATAAAATGGTGACGTGATTTTCAGGAGTACCGTCAATTGAAGTCTGCGTATGTTCAGTTGTCAGACTTATTTGATCCGTATCGAGAGAATAGGCTTGGATCACATCATAGATTTTCCTTCGAAGATCATACTGATTGGGAGGAGCACTGCCGCTATAGCTCCCTTGCTCCAATCCAGGATAAGAAGCGGCAAGGCGCGCTCCTTCGTAGGCTATCTGGGACATTCGTAGATACGCTCCTAGCGCTCGAAACGTCTCAATTCCAGCGAAGAGCGTAAACACAAGAATTGGCACTACTATTGCGAACTCCATCATACAGGAGCCGCGTTCTGAGCGGTCCTCCTGCTCGCTGCCGGGCGCGACAGGGAAACGCCGAAGTGCTAACACGATACGTTTAAAGTCCATCTAGGTAGTTACATTCCAAAGCCGAAGATATATCTGTCTTCAAGAGAGTGCTGTCTCGCAAGTAAAGCACGGATTCTCAGACAGTGACTCCACCAAATTTTAATCTGCAAGACCCCTCTAATTTATCGTCGAAATTAGCTAGCCACTAGAGCCTTTGTTGCTGATTTTTTTAGTTAATTTCATCTAAATCTAGCTTGAATTGACTAAATCAGCGCAATACCGCGATCCTACGGGTATTCGCTCCCCTCCTTACTTTTCGCGGCTGTGAAAGCTCTCAACTCGGCAGCAGACACCTCCGACGTCAGATTTGCTACGCCATCATGTTCTGCGTAAGATTTTGTGGGTTCTAGTTGAAAATACGCTCAATCAGGAGAAAACTATGCTCGATGCAAGTGCCGAACGTTCCGCAGACCATCAAATTAATCCGCTTTTTATTCGACGTTGGTCTCCACGTGCGATGTCGGGTGAGCGTATTGATGATGCAGAACTGTTTCGCCTCTTTGAAGCAGCTCGTTGGGCACCTTCGAGCTACAACGAACAAGAATGGCGTTATGTGTATGCCGCAAGGGACACCGCTCACTGGGAGAGTCTTTTCAGTCTGCTCGTAGAGGCCAATCAGGCATGGTGCAAAGATGCCTCTCATTTACTTCTGATTGCTTCAAGAAAGAAGTTCAGTAAAAACGATAAGGACAATGGCGTGCATTCGTTCGATACCGGAACCTCGTTTCAGAACCTCGCTCTTCAAGGAGCAGATATGGGACTGGTAATTCATGGGATGGCGGGTTTTGATAAAGATGCGGCACGTGAGAAACTCAGTATTCCAGAAGTCTACGCCGTGGAAGCAATGGTTGCCGTCGGCAAACCTGGCCCGCTCTCAAACTTACCCGAGAACTACCAAGAAATGGAACAGCCAAGCGGCCGTAACAGGGTTGAAGAATTTGTCTCTGAAGGAACATTCAGTTTTACTTAGGATCTCGCCCCAGTACCGCTGCTAACAACTGTTAGCTTGAAGGGATCTGCGGAATTCTCACCATTCTATTCTCCTCCCGCATGTGCTAGTTGGTAAGGGGGTCTCTATACGC
>CAYGNZ010000540.1:0-2603 GCA_964351345.1 uncultured Bdellovibrionales bacterium
CACGCGAGATGATGACGCTGGCACACGCATCGTAGTTCGAACCACACACCGAGCAGTGGCACTCCCACTGCTCGGTGTCTTTTTACTGGGAAAGCGCTTCATTCCACATCGTGCAGCTGTCCCACCGCTCAAATCGTGCGACCCTGTTTTAAGAGAAAATCTCAGCGACTCTAATTTGGCAGACAACCAAATTTGAAAAATCCTTAACTAATGCTTCTTTTCGTGCTACGTTCCCTTCTCCCCCTACTACTTACTGTCAAAATCTCGCTCTGAAATGGGGGCTATGTATTTCATGAGAGTTTTCCGCTCACTTATTTCCATTGTCTTTTTAGGCGCGCTCCACACTCCATTCGCCTTCGCCCAATTTGGCCTACCAACACCTGATTGTAACGGCAGTTATCGCCTGGACTATTCAGAACTTGAAGATCAATTGTCCGAAGACTGCGACAGAGATGGTCAACCAGACATCTGTTCCTTACAACCTCGCGGATACCAATTCGCGGGCACGGTATCGCCCCAGCAACTGCTCGGAGAGGAGAAGGTGGTCACCGGTGGCGCCCGCCTTGCCGATTTTAATGGCGACGGAAGACTTGATGCTGCCGCCATCATGGCGGAACAAGGTGTGCTCGAACCAGTAGAGCCCTACTCGCTCAGAATCTTTCTCTCTGACGGAGACGGAATGCTCTCTGAAGCAGCGTTTTTCAATTTTCCCGAGCGATCCTTCTCACGCCTTGAAGCCGTACGTGGAGAGAATGGCATCGATCTCATTCTCAACGCTCAATACTATTCTAATGACGGGAGTGGAAATTTCACCGCGATTTCAGCGCCTGGACTTAGTACTCCCGTAGAAAAAGTCGTGGACCTAAACGCGGATGGACTCGATGATCTCATTATCTTAGAAACCACTGGAACGGGAGATGGTAGGCGTTACTCGCTTTCTATCCGCTTCGCCCAAGGTGGAGGTGCATTCGCTGAGCCTCAGTTTCTTGTTCAAGATCAAATCACTGCTCCCTCTCTTGATGTCGCTGAGCTTAACGGAGACAATCGAGCTGAGATAGTTGTTGCGAACCCTGGTGAGCAGAACACCGAGCTACTATTTTTCTCTAGTGCAAATGGCGGGCAAGTAGAAGAGCTTTCACGAGCGATCATCGCGAACAAGAAAATAAGCAACGTCCACGTTAAAAATATCGATCAAAATACCGCTTTCGATTTGCTCCTTAGCGAACGTAATCAGATTTATCATGTGCTGAATTTCGACTACACGGCAGAGACCTTTGAACTCTCAGTTGCGGGTAGCAGTGCTTGTGCCCCAGGGCAGGTCCTGGACTTGGACGCTGACGGAGATCTTGATTTTTATTGCGATGCTACTCGAGTTCCCTCTCTTTGCTGCACTGAGACGTATCGCCACTACATGCTCAATGATGGAGAAGGATATTTTTTCTTGGGAAGTCGTGAAGGACTTTATTCGTCACAGCGGCTCCTTCCCAACACTCCACTTCATGAGCTTTTGATAGACATCAATGATGATGGTCTTCCTGACAGCGTCTCACTATTTAGCAGCGGAACGCTTGCGCGTCAGCGTTTGTATCTACGTCAGACTGAGCAAGCTGAATCAAGCATCTCCCCAGCAATTGCAACGGATACGAACCGTAACTTCATACCGGACTCTTGTGAGCAAGATGGTTTCACTGTGCGGCGTTACTCCCTGTGGAATTCGTATGCGGATTTAACGAACGTCCTTGAACTGGCGAATCTCAATGAACTCCCAATCCGAGTCAGAATTAATTTGCGAGATCTGAACGGAGCGATCGCAGACTCAATCGATATTCCACTTGCGAGCAAGGAACAACGAGACATCATTCTTAATGAATTCCCGTTCTTTGCAACTCCGGCCTACGGTATCGTCGAGGTTATCGGGACAGAGGAAGTTTCGGGCGCCGTGACGTACTACAGAGCAACACCATTCAGTAGCCGACTCCAAGCCGGATTCGACCCTGGTGAGTTTGATTTCGCCTTTCAGATTCCGCTGACAGTCCCGAACTACTCTCAAAAAGGTTTCCTCTTCAATAGTTTGCAACCGAGTGCCTTTGGCGGAGACAGCATGACTCCTGTATTTAATTGGCTCACGCTGGTGAATCTTTCTCCAACAAGCAAACAGTTTCGCGTGCAAAGTAGAGCAGAAGGAGCTACGCAAGATATTGAGCGAATCGTCGATCTCGCGGAATTTCAACGCATTGATCTTGAGGGAGGGCATGGCAATGGCAGTAGCTTCCAGCGGGGGTATCATCAAGTTTCTGCACTGGAAGAAGGCACTCCGTTTCTCGCTTTACTGATCCGATACGGCTCGACCTTCGACCCCCGTCGCTTCTCCTACGCCTTTCCTAGCTTTGCTGCCGCTCCCTCTCGCATCATCTCCACAGGAGGAGCGGCACAAAGTTGGCTGGAGGTCGCAAATACTCTTGATTCTGAGCTTATGCTCACCGCAACTGCAAAGGACAATATTGGCAACGAAATATTTCGTGAACAGCTTAGCTTCAGTCCCAGGGAAAATCGGCATTTTCTGCTCAATAATTGGATCGGAAACGATGCCACCGCCTCTCTGA
>CAYGNZ010000541.1:0-324 GCA_964351345.1 uncultured Bdellovibrionales bacterium
GATATCGCGGCGGTCAGCTATTACGTGGTCGAAGGTCCTAAGGCTGACACCTATATCAAAGAATCCGATCGCAAAAAACTCAGAGTTTTGGCACGGACATCTGGGGTGCCGACTCACCTGATTAGCGCCAGAGCAGGTTTGAGCGATGCGCTGAAGCAAAAGGTCAAAGCCGCGCTACTGAAACTTAGCGAGGAGAAGCCGGAGTTGCTGAGTGATGTTTACGGCACCTCAAAGTTCACAACTGCTGATGAGAATCAACACGTGCAACGGACGATTGAGGCCGTTGATTTCCTCGGGTTGCCGATTGAAGATCTGGCCAAATAA
>CAYGNZ010000541.1:334-2602 GCA_964351345.1 uncultured Bdellovibrionales bacterium
AAGTAGAATCGTATGTCTTCCATGCCAACAGACTCAAAGCTGTCTCCCGAGGAGCACGATGCCGAACAAGCGGATGTCTCACTGCATAACGTGAGTTACCGCTACAAGAGCAATTGCAAAGCGCTCAGTGAGGTTTCGCTCTCCTTTCACTCCGGTAGGCATCATGTGCTGATGGGTCCCTCTGGATGTGGAAAAACCACGCTCCTTGGTTGTGTCTCTGGTCGACTCCTGCCGGAGGGCCAACGACATGTCACCAGAAGTGTGGCGACAATCCATCAAGATTTACGCCTCGTCGCCCAACGCTCAGTGATTGAGAACGTACTGCATGGGGCAATGGGCAGAAATTCACTGCTGCAAACAATGTTTCGTTTTCCACAAGCGGAGCAAATCAGGGCGAGGGGCTTGGTTTGTCGAGTAGGCCTGTGTGAAAAAATGTATACGCCAGTTCGCGAACTCAGCGGCGGGCAGAAGCAGCGTGTGGCCATCGCGAGAGCCTTGATGCAAGAACCCGGCATTCTGCTTGCAGATGAACCTGTCGCATCTTTGGACGATCAATCGGCTCATGGAATTATGCGCCTCATTAGTGACCTCGCGCATGAGAAAGGGATTACTGTTATTTCTGTGCTCCATGACTATCGCTTGGCGTATCAGTATGCAGATACAATCACTCGACTCGTTGGTGGTCGAGTAGCGTATGTCCGAGCTGGAGCAGGTGGGGAACGTGTAGTTCCTACGGGTGTGGAAGCAGAAGACGTAGTGCGTTCGAGCGGCACTGAGCAAGACCCTGGAACAGAGCACCTCGCTCGGGGCGAAGCATTACTCAGTGCTGAGTCGATGCGAGAAAATCTTGAACTTATTCCAGAGAAGCCAAAGGACTGGAAGCTTATTCCTGGCCTGCTGCTTTTACTTGTCTTGTATTCTTGGTCGGTATCTGGGCTCAAAATTAATTCGAGTGATCTTAATGGTGCGGCAAGTGGTTTGCTCCAGTTCGTCCAGCAGCTTTTACCAGGTTCGATTGAAGAAATAGCTCGAATCCAGTGGGGTACTTTATTTTCGGCGCTGATCGAGACGCTCCAAATGGCGATACTCGGTACTACGCTCGGCGTGCTTGCCTCATGGCCGCTTGCAGCACTTGCGGCAAAAAACATTGGGCCATCTTTTGTCCGTGGTATCACCCGTTTTCTACTTAACGCCATCCGCACTGTTCCCTCGCTGATCTGGGCGCTGTTGTTTGTTGCAGCCGTGGGGCTTGGTTCATTTGCAGGAGTTTTGGCTTTGGTTGCCTACTCCATTGGCTACCTGACCAAGTTTTTCTACGAAGCCTTCGAAGGAATCGATCCAGGCCCCAGTGACGCATTAAAAGAAATTGGTGCAAGCGGGCTTCAGCGTTTTCTTCACGCGGTTTGGCCCGCTGCAAAGCCAGCGGTGCTGTCAAGTTCCCTGTTTATGCTTGAGTACAACGTGCGAGCTGCGAGTGTCCTGGGAGTGGTTGATGCCGGAGGGATTGGCTTCTACATGAAGCAATATGTCGATTTTCGCTCCTTTCCGTCTTTACTTGCCTGTCTGCTGATGATTCTTGCCGTGGTGCTCGTGTTTGACGCAATTTCTTGTCGCGTTCGCGAACGCTTACTGAGCGCCACTTCGTAACAGCGGGGTCTGGAGCCTGGGTGTAAGGTCGACTCGGGGTATTCGTCTTGTCTGACATGGATAGCCCTGTTCCCCAATTCACGATGTTGTACGATGGCGAGTGCCCGCTTTGCGTTCGCGAAGTGAGGTGGCTCAAGAAGCGAGACAGCAAGAATTCCTTACAACTTATTGATATCACTGATGCTGAGTTTAAGGCTGAGGAGTTTGGCAAGACTCAAGACGAACTGATGGCAAAAATTCACGGCGTAACCAGCGCAGGTGAGCTGGTTGAAGGGGTAGAAGTATTCCGGCAAGCGTATAGTGCCGTAGGACTTGGGTATCTGCTTTCTCTGACAAAATATCCCGTGATACGAGAGTTAAGCGATTTGGCGTATCGGGGTTTTGCGAAGATTAGGATTCCGCTTGGGCGTCTTCTTGGTCGGTGCGACACCAGCGCGTGTGAACGCTAGCTCTCTTTTTTTGCGTTTCCGGGGCGTCGGGTGACTTTCAGCATTCTCCTATCCAGTTCCGCTGCAAGTTCACTAAGCGGCACTCCTTCTTTGCATAGTTTTACTAGCGCAAAGTAGAGTACGTCGGCGGCCTCTGCACAAACCTCAGCACGAGTGGAGGCTGCGCAGAGTT
>CAYGNZ010000542.1:0-2584 GCA_964351345.1 uncultured Bdellovibrionales bacterium
TTGTCAGGATAATGAACTCTCCTGGCTCTCCTGGGACGAAGAGGATGCGGAGCTAACCGATTTTGTCCGGAACCTGATCCGGCTTAGAGTAAGCGAGCCTGTTATCGAGTATCGTCATTTCTACACTGGGGAGCGGTGTCCGCGCACTGGCCGAAAAGACCTCGCATGGTATCGCCCCGATGGTTACGAGCTTGAACAGGAGGATTGGGAGCAATCGAAATTACACACTCTCGGTATGCTGCGTTGCGGGGTAGCAATCCATGAACATAATCGAGAGGGTAGAATTAAGAAGGGAGATACCTTGCTGTTGCTACTCAACGCCCAACGAGAACAAGTTTCTTTTATACTCCCCTGGGCCTCATTTTTGCACCCGTGGGAACTCGTGATAGACACAAGTCATGGAACAAATGTAACGCATGAACGCTTGTCTCGATTTAAAAGGAGTTACGAGCTTGCTCCCTGGAGTGTTGCTTTGCTGAGATTCCATGAAGCTCGAGAGTAAAAGAGTAAGATCGCGCGCACTACGCAGTTCTCAGTGGTTTACTATTGTAAGGGTTAAATAAGAAAGAAGAGAATGGCAGAGAAAACGAATCGATTTAGTGATTACGATATTCATCTTTTTTCCGAAGGGTCGCATTTTCGTAGCTACGAGCTGCTCGGTGCTCATCCCCACAAGCAGAACGGAAAGGAAGGAACGGCGTTTGCCGTATGGGCTCCGAATGCCAAAGGTGTGTCCGTGATTGGGGATTTCAATCAATGGAACGTGACGAAGAATCATCTTCATGGGGTTGAGAGTACCGGAATCTGGGAGGGTTTTGTGCCGGGTGTGCAGCCGGGCGACTGTTACAAGTATTCCATCGATTCGCATGCGCGCTACGTTGATGCAGAGAAAATCGATCCGTATGGATTTCATTTTGAAGCTCCGCCGCGTACCGCCTCCGTGGTCTGGGACATTGCGGGGTACTCCTGGGGTGATCAGGAGTGGATGAATTCGCGGGGCACTCGCCACCGACTTGATCAACCGGTGAGTATCTATGAACTACACTTAGGCTCCTGGCGAAGGACGTTGGAAGATGGCGGAAAGTATCTGACGTATGCCGATCTTGCCGAGCAACTTCCAGCGTATCTGAACGACCTTGGCTTTACTCATGTAGAGTTTATGCCAGTGACTGAACATCCCTTTGATGGCTCTTGGGGCTATCAAACAATTGGCTATTTTGCCCCAACAAGTCGCTTTGGTACTCCGCAAGAGTTCATGCAACTTGTCGATGCACTGCATCAAGCTGGAATTGGTGTGATAATTGACTGGGTGCCGGGACATTTTCCCACCGACGCGCACGGACTGGCGAAGTTCGATGGCTCAAGTCTGTATGAGCATGAGGATCGCCGTAAAGGCTTTCATCCCGATTGGCAGACCTTAATCTTTAACTTTGGTCGACGAGAGGTTGCCAACTTTCTGATCTCAAGCGCGCTCTTTTGGCTCGATAAGTATCACATCGACGGTTTGCGAGTCGATGCCGTGGCTTCCATGCTTTACCTTGATTACTCACGGGAAGAAGGAGAGTGGATCCCCAACGAATTCGGTGGGCGAGAGAATCTTGAAGCGATTGCGTTTTTAAAGCGATTAAACGAAACGGTGTACTACCGTTTTCCCGATACGCTTACGGTTGCTGAGGAGTCAACTTCCTGGCCGATGGTCTCCCGTCCGACCTACGTAGGAGGGCTGGGTTTCGGTCTTAAATGGAATATGGGTTGGATGAATGACATCCTGGAATATTTCAAGAAAGACCCCGTGTATCGATCCTATCACCATAATAATCTTACCTTTGGTCTCCTCTACGCATTTCATGAGAATTTCATGTTACCGTTCTCACACGACGAGGTGGTGCATGGAAAGGGCTCCTTATTGAACAAAATGCCGGGAGATAATTGGCAAAAGTTTGCCAATCTTCGTCTACTCTATGGTTTCATGTATGGGCATCCAGGAAAGAAGCTTCTTTTCATGGGTGCTGAGTTTGGCCAATGGGATGAGTGGAGCGCGGAGAAGAGCCTCGATTGGCACCTGCTTGAATTCGAACCGCACCAGGGTGTGCAGCGTTGGGTTCGAGATCTCAACCAAATGCTGCGCGCAGAAGGTGCCCTGCATCAACAAGATTTTGAACATAGTGGGTTTCGTTGGGTAGACTGCCTTGATGCAGCGGCCTGCGTGCTGAGTTTTCTCCGCTACGGAGACGAGCTTGCCCCGCCAATTCTCTGTGTCTGTAATTTCACGCCGGTTCCTCGGGAGAATTATCGTGTCGGTGTGCCTTCAGACGGCTACTGGGAGGAAGTGCTCAATAGTGATGCGGAGGTCTACGGAGGAAGTGGAATTGGTAATTTGGGCGGTGTGTTAGCCGAGTCGTACGGAATGCATGATTTACCTTTTTCCCTAAACCTCCGATTACCTCCTCTGTCGGTTTGTTTCTTTCGGCTCGGAGGCGCCTGAGCATACCTTGGATCAACAAGCACTAGCGCGATTAGCAAGTCATTACGGAATACTCTCTGAGTACTTTGATATTCGCGGCGTCCGACATGAGACAGATGC
>CAYGNZ010000543.1:0-2558 GCA_964351345.1 uncultured Bdellovibrionales bacterium
GGTATACTTCAGATTTAGGGAATGGCTCGAGGCGAACAAGTAAATATTCGGGGATGCGAATAACTTGCTTTAGTCTGAGTCGGTTGGGATTTTTGAGCTTGTTAATCCTCGCGATTCTATCCGCGTTCTCGGCAGTGCCCGTATACCATTTCGAAATAAGGCGTAAGGTCTCGCCGGAGTAGCGCACGGTATGCTCGACATCTCCCTCTACGTTCTCCGTTTCTGAAGCGTCCTCAGTTGCGGCATCACTTTGATCTACCTTTTCCTCTGCAGCGGTATCTGCTGCGAGGGGAAGGGAGTTCTTTTTCGGCGCTTCAAGATTTGCCAAGGTCCTCTTTTCTAAGGGAGGAGCGGAGGGCGGTACGCTCCCTTGTAGTGGCGTGTCGCTTCCTGGAAAGGGGCTCGTGCTACTTACTTCTACCTCGGTGTCTAGGTCCGGAATATCTTCGCGCTGAAGCTCTGCCGTTTGTTTCGGCACTCCTGCCACTTTCTCGGTTTGCTCGCTCGCTTCTTGTTCTGCGGAAGAGGTGCGGAGTAGTGCTTCAGTGCGTTCGTCTTTTTCTTCAACTGCTTCTTCAATACGAGTTATCGAGGGTAGGGTAGCGATGGGAGGAGTCGTGGATTGTTCACTCGCTTTTAGCGCGGGCTCTACCGAGGTTTTTTCCGAGGGACGCAGTAGCGCTCTTGTCTTGGCTGCGGTGATTCGGTACGGCCCACGAATGCTCCACTGGTCTTCGATTTCTCGAAGCTGAAACATCTCCATCCGATCCTTGTAATACAGACGAAGCTTCGCTGCGCGAGACTGGGCTTGCTCCAGCTCGAGCGCATTGGGTTGTCCGCGATGTTCGAGAAAGCCTTGCAATACAGAACTCTTTTCCGCCTCAAAGGCGAGAAGGCGATTTGGATCGATATATGGATTATCAGGTGAGACGCGTATCACACCGGCATTGGCAAGTGCGCGGCGTAGATAGTGTGTTTCGACTGGAGTCTGCGGCGCTTGCCAAACGGTATTACATGCAGCAAGGAAGATTCCTAAGCTCAGAATAAGGGCAGCGGGCCTGAGTTTACGCATACGAGCAGATCCTGTTCGGGAGTATTCATCTACTTAGATGATAATATGGATCCGCCGGATATGGAACCAAACTGCGCCGTTTCGGCCGTATTCCAGGAACGTACGTGTGCTACGTGGACAAATCGCCTGGAATTAGGCGATACAAACGTGACGCATTTCCTTGAAGTCTTCCAGCACGGAACCAGTTCCTCGAACGATAGCCGTGAGTGGATTTGCAGCGCGAATAAAACGAATGCTCGTTTCAAGGCTGAGTCGCTCAGGAAGTCCGGCGAGCAAAGCACCCCCACCGGCAAGGTAAATTCCTTTGCCGATAATATCTTCCGCAAGTTCAGGACTGGTTCGCTCAAGCGCGCGATGTACTGCTTCAACTATCGCTGTGACCGGTTCTTTGAGCGCGCGACGAACTATTGCATCGTCAATCACCATCTCTCGCGGCACTCCGGTTGCCAGATCTCTACCGAAGATCTTGATCTCTCGAGTTTCAGACATGGGCATTGCTGAGCCAATTGCCAATTTGATTCGCTCGGCTTCAAAAATTCCGACCTGGAGGTTAAAGGCTCTCCGAATAAAATTCTCTATTGCCTCATCCATTTCGTCTCCGGCAATCCGCACGGACTCGGAGTACACCGTAGAACCCATGCTGATGACTGCGACTTCGGTGGTTCCTCCACCGATATCAACGATCATGCTGCCGCCGCATTCCGTCACTCGCATGCCCGAACCTATCGCGGCTGCCATTGGCTCTTCGATGAGATGAATCTGCCGAGCTCCGCTTGCCAGAGCCGCATCGATTACGGCACGTTTTTCTACCATGGTCACACCTGATGGAATGCTGACGATGAGTCTGGGGCGACGAAGTTGCCAGCGCTTTGAGACTCTCGTAATAAAATCCTTAATCATCAGGTGGGTGATTTCAAAGTCAGCGATGACTCCGTCCTTCATCGGACGCACGCAGCGAATTTTTTTAGACGTTTTGCCATACATGTCTTTGGCGGCTTTCCCGACCGCGACCGCACGACCGTCTTCCTCCTGCACTGCGACTACACTGGGCTCGTTCAGCACGATTCCTTTCCCCCTGATATAGACCAGGGTGTTTGCCGTGCCGAGGTCCATCGCCATGTCTTGGGAAACCCAGCCGTTGAACAAACTCCGCAGTCTTGGCGTCCTGCTGCTGTTTGATTCAGACAGGCGTGGCTCACTTGGTCGGATTAGGTCATGTTGTACGAGATCAGTGGTCACATCTACCTCTTGGAGTGTTGTAAGATAAGAAATAGTTCAATATCCGTTGCATAGGGGGTGTGGTCTAGACTTGTTTTGCTGCTGATTCACGAGCAGCCGCACAAAGATGCGGAATACTTTCGACGTCTTCAGGGTAATTTGCGGCGCCAACTCGCAAACCCTTGAGCAGCATCTCACCTATTTTAAATGAAGCGTTCCGCTCGTCGGGAAGAAAGTCATTTACGCCAATTCTTTCAATCAGGCGACG
>CAYGNZ010000544.1:0-2558 GCA_964351345.1 uncultured Bdellovibrionales bacterium
GAAGAGCGGTATCTCAGGCAGGGGAAAGCCACCGAACGCAACGTTTCACCACCCAGAACGGCACGGGAACGTCAACGCGTATAGGGTGTTGCAACATCGACACGAACCAGAAATCGCGCAAGCACTCGGTGATGCAACAGGGACGCGGCTGCAAACCAGTTTTGCTCCTCACGTCGTGCCTCTGTCACGAGGGATGTATGTGACGTGCTATCTTGACCTTGCGGCGGAGATGACGACAGAATCTTTGCATCAGCTTTACGAAAAATTCTATGCCGATTCGCCATTCATCCGCGTTCTCCAGAACGCCTCAGAAATTGAGGATGTGGTAGGGAGTAACTTTTGTGACCTCTTCGTAACGGCCCGAAAGAAGCAAGTGGTGATTACTGCGGCTCTCGATAATTTAGTTAAGGGGATGGCCGGACAGGCAATTCAGAATATCAACATTAATTCAGGTCTACCTGAAACTCTTGGTCTCTGGGTGCCCTCTCTCCGCCCGATTTAGGCCTCGACAGAAACCACTGCACTAAGGAAGTTCCCTATGAATACCCAATCCCATTCTCTTGCTAATGTGTACTCTCATATTGCCTATCCTTTCGTCATTGAACGTGGGAAGGGGATGAGTGTTGTTGATCAAGAGGGGCGTGAGTATCTTGATTTTTACGGAGGGCACTGCGTCTGCTCTTTGGGACACAGTCCAGAGGTACTTGTCGAGGCCATTCGTGCGCAAGGAGAGAAGCTGCTCTTTTATTCGAACTTGGCGCCGCTTCAGATTCGAGAGGATGCAGCATCGGAGTTAATCGCTTTTGCAGAGAATGATTTTCGTTCTGTCTTTTTCTGTAATTCAGGTGCAGAAGCAAATGAAAATGCGCTGAAAATTGCGGTAAAAGGCAGCGAAAGGAAGAAAATCGTTGGTTTCACAGGCGGCTTTCATGGTCGAACCTTGCTCGCTCTTACTGCGACTCATATACCGTCTTGGCATGAGCAGTATCGCTCGTGGATCGGTCATGCGGAACACATTACGCCAAACGATGAGACGCAGCTTCAGACAATCGATGAGAACACCGCTGCGGTCATCCTTGAGCCAATTCAGAGTATTGGAGGCTGTACTGTCTTTGAACCGGAGTATCTAAAAAAAGTTCGAGCGCGTTGCGATGAGGTAGGAGCACTTCTTATTTTTGATGAAGTGCAAACAGGTATTGGGCGTACTGGCGTACCTAATGTGTCAGGGCATTGCGGTGTGCAGCCGGATCTTATGACACTGGCAAAAGGTCTTGCAGGGGGTTTTCCTATCGGCGCAGTGGTGTTCACTGAAAAAGTAGCCCAGACCTTGCAAGCGGGCGATATTGCAGCAACCTTCGGTGGCTCACCACTGGCACTTGCCGCGATGCGAGCAACGCTTGCAGAGATTTCTCGCCTTGGGTTGATTCAACATGCCTCCTCTATTGAAAAATACGTTCGCGAGACTTGCGACCTGCCGCAAGTACAGAGAATTGCGGGGGCAGGTTGTTTGCTCGGCTTAGAGCTCGATAGAGAGGCAAAGCCTGTGCAGCAAGCGCTTTTTGAAAAAGGAATAATTGTTGGAACGAACTCCAACAAAAAGATGGTCCACCTTCTGCCACCGTTAATTGTGCAAACAGATGATGTGGATCGCTTGGTGACCGCGCTTCGAGAGGTCCTTTCCTAAGCAGTTTGTGAGCCGAGTAAAAGCGCAAGCACTGCTTTTTGAGCGTGCAGCCTGTTCTCTGCCTGATCAAACACGACGGAGTATTTCGATTCAAGGATTGCAGTATCGACTTCCTCGCCTCGGTGTGCGGGGAGGCAATGCATAAAGATTGCATCTTTCGCTGCTCGTTCCATCATTTCGACTCCCACGGTATACCCTTCAAACGCGCGAAGCCTTTTGAGCCCTTCCTCCTCCTGGCCCATTGAGGTCCAGACATCGGTATACACCACGTCGGCATTTTCAACTGCCTTCCAAGGGTCATGTTCGACAGAAAAGGGCGCATCGCTTTGTCGTAACAAGGGTTCGTAACCAGGTGGGCAAGAGACGGTGATCTCCATTCCGGTACGTGCGGCGAGTAAGACAAGCGAATTACAAACATTGTTTCCATCTCCGACGTAGCAAATGCGGAGCCCTCTTAAGGAGTCGTTTGGACCTGGCGCCTTATGCTCTGCGATCGTCAGTAAATCAGAAACGGCCTGGCATGGATGATATAAATCTGAAAGTCCATTAATCACCGGGACACTTGAATGCTTGGCAAATTCTAATATATCGGTGTGACGAATCACTCGCATCATGACTGCATCGGCGTAGCGAGAGAACACTTTTGCGATATCCGAAATCGCCTCGCGTTTACCCATTTGTATCTCCGAAGGACGAAGGATAACGGGGTAGGCACCTAATTGCTGAATTCCGATTTCAAATGAGACCCGCGTGCGATTTGAGGGCTTTTGAAACAAGAGAATCACAGATTTTCCGGCAAGCACGTTATGGCTCGTGCCGGTCTTGAGCTTCTGCTTCAAATCCCGAGACATGCTGAGTATCTCAGCCACGCCTT
>CAYGNZ010000545.1:0-2540 GCA_964351345.1 uncultured Bdellovibrionales bacterium
AACAAACCATCGCTGAGCTTCGCACACAGCTTGAAGCTATTTCGCATTGTTAAGCAAACTCGCTTTCGTTGATTCATTTGCGTGCGAGCGGTAGTATCCACTGACGTTCTCTAACCCCTGTTCATTTCAAATTCCTTTCCTGGAAGAAGCCCAATCAGTTTCCCTTGGCGGCGCATGGTGTGGCCGAGGGAATTTGCTCGATTATTCTCAAGAGCGTCTATGCTCAAGGAGGTTTTCATGCCTAGGAGAAGGAAAAGTGCACCGAAGAAAGGAACGATTCACGGCCCGTTCAAACCAGTATTCACACCAATCGGTCCTGTCCTTCCCGTTCCTCCACAACAGCAAGCACAAGCCCCGGTAAGGATCTGGAAAGCGCCTGAAGGGAATGATTTTAATATCGTCGCTCGAGCGATTGCCGCGATGGGTACTAGCATTCCGGCGAAAGGTCAGATGGCCAAAGTGAGTGGGCGAGAAATATTTCTTGTCGGCAATCCTTTTGCTCAGCGGGTGCTGCTGCGAAATAGCTGCACCATCGTGGAGATTGGCGCACATATCACCAAAGCATGGCACGCAATCAACGGTGCTCCTGGGCGTAGGCAACGCGAAATTAGTACCGCGCGCTTAGCACAGGCTCTGCGCACTCCACCAGAACCAAAAAGTTCGACTACTCTGTTTAAGAAACTGTTTGTCGAATTCGTGACAGGAGTTTCTTAATTCTCGCAGAATAGGGTTTTACTCAAGGCCTCGAGCAAAACCCTTCTTTCGTTTTCAATTCGCCAAAAACCCCTTCATTGGTCACTTTTTTAGACCTAGAGTAGCCGTACATGAGCTGCTAAAATTGAGCTGCAATTTCGAATACGGGTAGAGGTAGAATTTCGTGTTTCTTCTAGCGCCGAGAATGTTCTCTCGTTTTTACGCACAGCACTAGGAGAGACGCGAGAGCCTTCTTAGAAGGTTATGTTTTGTTTTTTCCGCGGGTTCATCGGTTGAGCCTTAGGAGGAACTTGTCTCTGATTTGGAGAGAGAAATGATTGAGTTTGTTGCTATTGGCGTTTTGGTAGCACTCGGAGTGATTGCGGTTGTTGTTTCCGCCTTGTTGAAGTCTTACGCCAACTTCAAGGACCAGCAGGTGAAGGGTGAAATCCTTGCCAATCTCACTGGCTACGGTTTGCCCTATGAAAAATGGAAAGAAACAGCTGAGCTTCGTCATGCGGCTTCAAAAGCCATACATGGACATGAGGAAGCAGTAGCCGAGCAGGAAGCAAGAGAAGCTGCAAAACAGTCATCAGGTGAGATACGACGCTTGGTGCCCGCCCTTGAGCTGGGTAACGCTAGTTCTGAGACGTCGTGGACTCCCCCGACCTATAAGGAGCCTGTAAAATTTGAACAGCCAGCTAAACGCCGGGATGACCCTGGCGTGAAAACCGCTGGCACAAATCAGGTAATGCTAGATGCTGGGAAACTATTCGACCCTACTGCCAAATCTTAAGTTGCTGCGATGAATTCGAAGTGAACTAATCTCTTCGAATAGATTCTCACCCAGATGCAGAGAGTAAGTCATTCCTAAGCGCCAATATCAAAGGTTCTTGGAGGCTCTCTGTGTCTACTATTTCTCTTTGGCTCCCCCGAACGAATACTTCGCCTTAGTGCTAGAGCAACTACACACCAAAGCTTTGAAAGGGCCGCTCGATGTCCTTTGCAGCCTAACCTAAGCGCCACAAGGCTCAAGATTGGAAAATTCTCAATTTTTTGCTAGCAAGGATCATCACCTCCTGCTCTTTCTCCTTTCACCCCTTTTGAGAAATGTCTTTTGGAATCTCCCTCTAACGTTTTAGGGAGAATAGTATCTTTTACGGAAGGAGTTTCTGATGTTTTGGAAATCGACTCGCCAACTAGTGATTGGCGCGAATGCGGTCTCGGCCGGGATTATTCTCGCAATCGGCGCGTTCATGATGTGCTTCGCTGAACTCCTCGGGCGCGCTGGACTCGCAGAGGACATGCAGCGTTTCGATGTGCCGCTCTGGATTTACCTTCTCGGCATCGTCGTTGGTCTCACGGCGGCCCGACAAGGAGCGTGGGATTTGATCCGGTACGCTCGTACAGAGGAGTTCGGCTTCTGGTGCCATGGATGTATCGCGGCGCTGTGGTTTGTGGGCGCGATTGTTATGGCGAGTGTGCAGCCAGCGGGAAACAGTCTCTCAACCTTGACCGTGATCATTAGCGGCATACTCTCGGCTCTGTTGATGGTGTGCGCTATCGATGTGCGCCACAAGACAACACGCAGCACCCAAGGACTCGCGGCAGCGTAAACCTTGCAGACTCTTTCCCGAGAGCTTGGGCTTACTGCCTAAGCTCTCGGGTTTTACTTAATGTTTCTAAGTGGAAATTCCAAAAGACTTTTTTCATTGGGATATATATACTGCTCCCACTTTAAAGTACGGCTTTTTTAGAACCTTACGTAGAGCAGTATATTGCCCCGCAGGGAAGACAGATATACTCATCACAAAATAAGGCGACACGATCAGTGTCTCGATTAAGAC
>CAYGNZ010000546.1:0-2538 GCA_964351345.1 uncultured Bdellovibrionales bacterium
TTCGGGGCCCCGCGCGCGTGTTTTCCTCAGAAGAAGATGCTATCGCCGCCCTCAAGCGCACGGGAGAGGATCGAATTCATCCCGGCGACGTACTTGTACTTATTTGTCGAGGACCAGAAGGCGCAGGGCTTCCTGAAACTTCGCAAATAACTATGGCATTGAAGTATACCGCTGCCCTTCGGAACATCCCGTTAATTACTGATGGCAGATTCAGCGGCTTTTCCAGCGGTCCCTGTATCGGGCACGTGGGCCCAGAAGCGCTCGCAGGTGGACCGATAGGAAAAATTCTTGAAGGCGACATCATTCACATTCGACTCGATCGAAAAGAACTTCAGGGAACGATTAATCTGGTTGGTAGCAAAGATTGCCAGGTAGCAGATCACAGCCCTACGCGAGGGCAAGAGCTCATCGCCGCGAGAAGCTTGCTCAAAGATCGCCACGCGGTAAAGAGTCTTCCCGATGCGACGCGACTTTGGGCTGCGCTCCAACGTTCGGGGGGAGGAGCCTGGGGAGGCTGCGTGTTCGATGTTGATAAGATCGTTGAGACGCTTGAGGCAGGTGAAGCCGCCCTTGCTGCCCAGATGAAGAAATAAGCCGGACCTCCTTTCAAATTTATCCCTCCGAGAAAGCGGCGCAGAGAAAACCCGAGTAGACTTAAATACCTAGTTCTCTCGGCCCGCGGTGCCGCCTGAAGCATCAATTCACCTCAATTTTACTCGCTCAAGCAAAAGATCCATTGCCATCCTCTTGATAGAGGTTAAACTAGGGACAATTCACGCTTTCCTCTGCGTAGGGAAATGAAGGTCGCCAATCTGAAGGCTCACGATTTAACAAGGAGTATAAAATGCCACGTCTACTAGCGCTCGTTTTAAGCATTAGCTTTTTAAGTTTATCCATCGGCTGTTCACGCCACGTGGGAAACAGCATTGAAGTTCCGGAAATACCTGCGAGCCCTGCGACAAGCGCTGAAGCGCGGGCCCGACTCACCTCAAGTATTGCCTTGTCGGGTTTTAAAGATGTTCGAGAGGAAGTACTGCCCATCGAAGGTGTTGACACCACAACCTACACGCAACCACAGGGAGCGATTTCTCAAACGCTAGAAGCTGCGGTTTCTGAGGCGATGAAAGAAAAAGGTATGGTCATTTCTGGAGATGCCCCAATTAGTCTTTGGGGTGAGGTGCGGAAGTGGCGCGCGGATGTTGAGACAACGACCACAACGAATATTAAAAGCGAAGCAGCTCTTTACGTCGAGCTACTCAATTCCTCTGGGCAACGTCTCTACGCAGGTACCTATCATGGAAGTCGGGCAAGCCAGTTCCCGATTGCAACGGCAGACGACATCAAGTCGTCGCTAGGAATAGCCATGGCGCAAGCGATTGGTCAGTTTTTAGAGGACGAAGAGTTTCTCCAAGCGCTGTTACAGCGCTAACAGTGAGGAGTCTGCAAATAGTTTTTGCAGGCTCCGCTACTTCTCAAAAGAGAATGATTCTGGCGTTTCTCGAGGAACGAAAAAAGGTTTATTCCGAAGAGGGCAGCGTCTGAAGTTGCAACAGTTTCTTCTTTAAGACTTTCGAAGCTTCGTTCGGACCCATGTAATCCTTATCAAGTAGCCACTCCTGAACTGCGCGTCTGGTTGCCGCTGCAACCCCACCCAAATCCTCAGTCGCGTCTGACTCCTCGGCAGTATCAGCGGCCATGATTTTAGCCATCAGTCTTGAAAGTTCCTCTTGGGTTTCCTCCTGAACCTTCTCTCCGCAGGCATCGGCAAGAATAGTGAGCACACCAGAGCTAAGCAGCGCGGCCATACCCGCCGAAGCGTTTGTAAGTTCGGGCGAGGCGGTCTCTCCATCCGACTCAAATTTTCGCCACACCCCATTGTCGGAGACGAGAATGCTACCATCCTCATCGAGCTTCACACCGGGCCAGGGAGAGTCATCGCATGCCATAAGCACCGCGCGCACAATTGCTTCAGTAAAAACACGCTTCGAGCTTTTGTCTGAAACAGTGGCATGAGCTTGGGAACGCTTTACCAGGTCAGTTCCCGACAGAAAGTCTTTGAAGATTGCAACATACGCACAGTCTTGGGCTCTACTCACTTTCGCTGCTCGTTCAAAAAAAGGGTTGGTGCGCTCTATTTGAATCGATGGGCCCAAAAACAGGGCATCAAAATTACGTGCGGCGAGCTGCGCGAGTCCGTCGTCTAGAGATTTTGCTTCGATAATCTCTTCAAACATGGTGCTCGCCTTGAGAAATCGAATACACTCTTTTCGCGATCGGAAGCTTGCGTCGACAAGAAGACAACGACTGAGAGCTGGGAATTGGGGGAAGAAAACCTCAGCTTTACTATCTTTACTCACAAATACCCCTAGACAAATCTTAGACCCTGGTTTTGAGCTGCACAATCAACGGGCCTTTCATTTTAAGCAATCGGCTGCGGGGCGATCCTACGTGAGCAAATTGACGAAAGCAATCTAAAATAAGGGGAATATACTCATCACACTATAAATTTCGGCCTTTGGCCGAAACGAAAAAGAGATG
>CAYGNZ010000547.1:0-2537 GCA_964351345.1 uncultured Bdellovibrionales bacterium
ATACTTGCAGGCAAACAATGGCGAACCATCAATAATTCCTATTCTCCAATCAAATTCTGTAGGACGATACTCTTGAGCAACAATGAGCTCTGAGTGTTCGAAAAGTTCCTCACAACTCTTACGAATGTCGGCTAATGTCTCGACTTTAAATACACCCAGAGAGCTCGATGAGTCTGGCTGCTTAAGAATACAGGGCAAACCGACCGCATCGACAATATCCTCTACCGTGGTATCGGGATGAATGGTAAGAGATTTAGGAATTGGCACATTATGTCGTGAGAGTAGCTCGAAGAGATATACTTTGTTGGTACACTTGATAATTGATTCTGGATCATCAATCACAAAAAGTCCTTCGCGAGCTGCTCGTCGAGAAAAGCGGTAGGTATAGTGATTTACCGCTGTGGTGGTTCGAATAAACAGTGCGTCGTACTCCGAAAGTTTGGAGTAGTCTCGCTTCTCGATTAGATCAATCCTCACCCCCGCTTTTTTCCCAGCTTTGATAAACTTCTCTAATGCTTTTGGATCAGAGGGGCTCGTAGGGTCCTCTTCGTTATGAAGAATGGCGAGATCAAATCGGTACGATGTTTTTGAGTCGATAGTTCGTCTGGGTTTTGCGAAATATTGCTCGGCAGCGACAGCGACAAAATCTTCATGCGATTTTGGGATATCATCTGCGGCAATTGGTTTTACGCTGTAGAGCACCCATTCGTCCTCTATCTTTTTGAATTTTGTCCGAAGCATGGGCGCAGGGAAAGAGTTCGCGATTGCCCGAGCAAGACGCTCATAGCGCTTCGCCAAATTCCTCGAAAAATAGATACTCAGTGTAAAAGAGTCGCCCTTTATCGGAGCCAAGGAGCTTTGTATGAGTTCATCGAGTTCGTCTGCGACCAATCGTACGATGCTCGCCGAGTTGAAGTCCTGCAAGGTCGTGGCTGAGGGCTGAGGTCGATGACCACGGGCTTCTGCGAGCAAGGATACGTAGTAACCCAAACTCTGAAAACCGTACGATCCAGACAGATTGTAGACTCGAACTCCTCGACGTTCGAAATACTCAGGCTTGGACAAATAGTCTCGCGCGGATACAAGCGTAGCGAACGGTAAATTCAGAGACCATTGATCTGGAGAATCGACAACCAGAAGGTTTTTCATATTTCACTAGCTACCCTGGTGGGCCGTGGTTGCACAATCAACAAACTTGCATCAAAGGTAAGAACGCCGAGCATTATCGCACAGACGAGTCTCGCCATGGGAACCCGGTAGAACTGACCCTCCGCAACAGGGTTTGGCAAATAGGGGTCCGCTACAAGCACGCTCCTGTCCGAAGCGTCATAGCCGCACAGTACGACAAAATGACCGCTTGGCTTTCCTCCAATATCATCAAAGGCGTCGTTTCGCTCACGTGGAGTTTGATACAGGTATGTGGATGACAGTCCGGCCAGTATTGGAATTCCTTTAAGCAGATAGCGCCGAAGCAAGGCTCCAGTAAGGTCCTCAAATGCCAACTCGCCTCCTGCCTCGATATACTGCAAGTATCCCTGACAGGAACGACTGAGCGTTTCACCGTCCTTTACTTCCAGTTGCGCCCTTAATTTATCACAAAGCTCGGGAGCACTAAGATTTCTCCATGTGGGATCAAATACTTGGAGTTCAAACGAGTATATCCGGGACCGGAAGCCCTCCCCTAGTGCGTGACAACCCAGAAGTGCGGGAAGTGTGCCCCCTGCGGGCAAGCGTTCTACTTCGGCAATAACTGCATCAAGTTCGGCGTCTATTCCGAAGTATCTATACACTGCGTGCAAACAAGTTGGTCCACAAGTGCTATCGTCTGGCTGCGCCAGCATTGCTATTTCGAGATTTGCTTTCATTTCCTCTCTTGCCGCGTTGCGCTCGCAACGAGTGGGAGCAGCTGCCGCTGGAACCAATGGGCGGCTGTGCTCCCGCTACGCTCGGCAATACTCATCTTTTTCTCTCTCAGCCAAAGGCCGAAATTCATAATGTGATGAGTATGTACGCCTTTTCACTGTTTTTAGGAAGTAGGCAGCCTCGGTTCAGTTAAGGCGAATCAAAAGACCCGGACCCCTTGCATCGACCAAGCCGTTTAAAAAGTAATGCTTTTCTCCGCGACCGTTTCCGGTAAGCTGTTGAGGTCTTGCTTTCCAGTATTTACATCCAAACCTGGGTACAATGAAGGCTATCCACACATTTTCATTTGAAGGATTCCGGGAAACCGAGCGTGGGACATTCGCCGGCTTTCCGTACGAGAAGATCTTCTGGTACACCTTGACCGCCTCACTCGCTTTAGCCAGAAAGCATTTCGGTTCAATAGAACTGTACACCGATTCCTTTGGCGCAAAAAAAATAGCAGATATCGGGATTTCGTACGACAGAGTGCATACGGTTCTTGATGATCTACCTCCGATAGCAAAAGATCTTTGGTCGTATGCGAAACTATTCGTCTATCAATTGCAGACCGAACCATTTTTTCACCTTGATACCGATGTACTGTTGTTCAAGAAACCTGCAGCAGACTTTCTCGC
>CAYGNZ010000548.1:0-2533 GCA_964351345.1 uncultured Bdellovibrionales bacterium
ATTTGAGTAACGATATCGAAACTCTCTCGGTGTTTACTTGGTTTTTTTCTTAAGCTGCTCGAGAATGAACGTCGATTCCAACCAAATCTCTTCCCCCGACTCTGTGATGTGTATGTCAAATACTCTATCTTTCACGCGAGTTCTTCGACGAGTTTTTATTTTGAGGTTCAGAGAGTTAAACAAATCCCGTTCGGCAACCGCTCGCGTTACATAATATGGACGGGCTTGAGTACCCTCTCCAGACTCTCGTATCGACTGCGCGACAATTTTTCCGATTTCCGATTGGCTTTCTCTTCGTTGCCTAGCTTTCGATACGCGCCGGTGAGCAGAAAATGCGCCTGCGGTGTGAGGAGGTAGTTTGGCCAGGCCGCTTCCATGACGCGAATGGCTCGCTCAAACTCGTCGGCAAGAAAGAGCTGCTCAGCAAGGTCGAAATCGGCTGCGATAGGATCATAGAGTGGATGGCGAATGAGATAGACATAGAATTCCGAGTAGGCCTTTTTGTCTGGGCGCGCAAGATACATGGCAAATCGCTCAGCCGCTTCCGCTGCTAGCTTCAATCGCGCCTCTGGAGTAATCGATGAATTCTCAGCTTGCTCAGAAAGTGCATTGGTCGGGAGGTATAAGAGAACAACAAAAAATACGGCGAATCGAAAAAGCATAGTAAGGAAAATTGGCAGTTTCATAGTTTAGCGTTCGAAGCGTTGCTAGTACGAGCTCTATCATAGTCGGTCAAAATACAAGGTATCAAGAACAGAGCGTCCCAGTCTTAGTTTTAGACGGAAGAAAAACAGGAGCATTCGACGTAGAGGTTACGCGCAAAACGTCTGATTCCTTGTCCTACATAGTACTACGCACACCTCAGCGCCGTTTTTCCTTCGAAAACATCGTCCCCTCTCGATCTGTGGCGACGGCGCCAATACGAGGGCAATGAGGCCCCTTTGGTCGCAAAGAAAAACATAGTTGTCTTGGTTAACTAGCTCAAATTAGTGCAAAAAACCTCCTAATACCGTAGACTTTGGTAGGTATTTTTATTAGCCTAGTTCCTCACTCACGTTCTCTCCGCTCATCAACAGCCTCTCGGCTGAGACTCTGCACTGGGAAGATGAATTCTAAGGGTCTGGACAATGCCGAACGCATTGTCGGGACCCTCTAGGTCATTTCTAAAACTCAAAGGTTTACCTTCTCAGGTTCACCGTTTCCCTTGCGAAAGGACTCAGAATGTTCTTTGACCAACCTGGCACCCTTGATCCGAAAATCAAGATTGTTGCCGCGCGTCTTGAGGCAATGATCCGAGAAAACGAAGAGTGGTCGAAAGCATTCGACCACGACTACACCAATCCAAGCGATCCACCGATGCTGAATTTCTTCCACTCGGCATATCGCCGGCAGGCCTTAATGGAAGTTTCACGAGAAGTCGTTCGCGAGCACCTTGCTGAGATCGATGCAATCCGACGCTTCTTTCAGTGGCTCCCCGCCTTGGTAGAACACTATCATCAGGCTTTAGGCCACGACATGATTGTTGCTTACAGCACTGCTCGAACCGCCTGTTGTGACCCTCTGCTACGCAGCTTCCTTCGGCATTTCACTCGACTTGCCGTCGAACAGGGTTGTTCAATTGGCACTGGTGCCTCGCAAACAGGCGGTATGGGTATCGCCACCGAATTTACTTCGGACGAGATTCGTCGTGTCGGAGTGGAGAACACTCGCTCTCGTACTTTCGGTGTTCGTCTCGGTCTGATCGTCGATGTTGGCCAACCGAAGGCTCGCATTGACCATCACGCACCGCCGCTCTACGCCTTCGCACTCCGCATGTACTATCTCGCCTTAATGGGTGGATGCCCAGATGCCGACGAGGAATGCATGGCCAGAGCTGGTAACGGTCGTAAGCCCGGGCGTAATCGTTTGATTCTGACGGGAGGAATGGGGACCATATCCGAAGTCCTTGCTGACGCGGTTGAATTTCAGACGAGCAGGTTCGCCTACACCGCCTACACGCACGTTATGAATCAACCCTATCCAGCCTACGTCTTCGTCGGACCCTCGGTTCGCGCGATTCGCGCGTTTGAAGAGGAATCTGGGGAGAAGACCTCCTTACTTGAGGTGTCTCGGCACGACAATATGGTCATTTCCGCTTGGGAAGGCTTGCGCGACGCGGCGATCAAGGTGGACGAAGAGAGTCGCTCGATGCAGGAACGTCACGATACACTCGGTCCGCTGGCTGATACCTTGGCCTCGAAGCTGAGCGAAAGCGGACTGATGTTTCGTGGTCTGATGTTGCAACTGGCAGACTGTCTGGCGTGTGGAACTATCAGCGCAAGAGAGCTTATCCCTTTTAGCTTTATCGCCCTGGATGATCCGGAAACGGCAGCCCAACGCGCCCTCGATACTCACCTCAGCGATCGAATCACGATCCAGGAACTGCACGGCAGCACCGAGATAAATTATCGAGCGTAAGCAAGAAAAGGGCGACTGTAGGTTTTCACCAAATGGTTCAGTGACCTGGAGCCGTCCTTTTCATTTACTCAATACT
>CAYGNZ010000549.1:0-2527 GCA_964351345.1 uncultured Bdellovibrionales bacterium
TTTGGTTCCCATGATGAGGTAAATTTTCAATCGCAGAGGCATAGAAGTTGCAAATGTACCATTGGCGGTAATTTTTGCGCTGTGGAGTTCTGTTCCTATTTAAGGGGTTGTGGAGGCAACCAAGAGCATATGCCTGAATCCCACTCATTTCTAGCTGGTAGTCGTAACGAAAAGGGAGTTACGATGATTGAAAGTGCAATCGCACTTCCGATGTTGCTGATTCTTCTTATCGCAACCTTCGACTTGCTACGAATAAGTTACAATCTGCTCACCGTGCAGTTCGTCACCTCACGAGTGATGAGATCAGCCGTATTGGGCGATCTTAGTGCCAATCAAGTGCAAGCACAGCTCACTACCGAGGCCAGAGCATTTGGAATCGAAATAAAAGCTGAAAATGTTTCTCTCTGCCCCATTGATATTCATCCGTGCTCTGGCGTGCAGGTTGGAGAGGCACAGGAATTGATGGTGCTTAATGTACGGGTTCCGACGAGTGGCTTTATCTTGGGGCCGAAGTCTCTTGGCATAGGGCGGTCTATTTTTAATTTAAGTGCAACAAATGTGGGCCGGATGGAGCCCGAACTATGATTTCTTTTACTCGAAACTGTAAATCTTCTGACGCGGGGCACGCGTTTATCGAACTTGCGATTGTGATCCCCGTGCTCTTTGGCATTGCGATAATTGGATTGGATTTGGCGCGTTCGCTGAGCGTACGTCAGATTGCCAATGCGCTTACGCGAGAAGCAGCCAGCATGGCTTACCGCGATTGCTCAAGCGAAACCAATGACGAAAAAATCGAGTCCTGTTTGGAGGGAGTGCGGGATTTTATCGCAGCGCGAAGTAATGTCGCTGGTGGTACGGCACAAGTGATTCTCGCCCTCTACGATGGACAAAGTGGCGCAATCGTACGACGAGGGCGAGTTGGCGACTCAGTTGATGCAAGCAGTAGCCGTGTGCAGTACGGCGATAGCGAAATTCCAGCAAATAGCGCACTCGGAGCCGCAATTATCTCACACGAGATTGTCATCTCCGCGGAAATACTAGTGCCTTTTGAACCACTACTCGCAGGGATTCTGCCATTTGCAGATGGAAAAGAATTTTCCCTAGGGAGTGCATACGAGATTTATGATGCGACAATCATGTAAAACCCCTGCCGCAAACGAGCGAGGAGCAGTTATTATCGTGACCTGTGTGGCGATAGTAGTTCTGTTGATGCTTATTGGTTTGGCGATTGACTCGGGTAATCTCTACCGTGCCAGAATGGCGTTGCAGAAAGCTGCAGACGCGGGAGCCTTGAGTGGAGTTGGCTACACGGTCCACAAGGGTCAGACTGACTTTGAAAGGGAAGTAGGTGAGGGCTCCAAGGATGACTTTTTGCAGGCCAAAGCAGAAGAAGTAGTGTTGGCGAATCTTGCGCTCTCTGGCATTCCCTACAACGGAGAGGAATACTTTGAGGTGGTGGGCGAGTACCTCGACGAAGAGGATAGACCCTCCACTGACTCGGTGTATGACTTTCGTGTGACGGTGTCTAAAGAAATCGATTTTGTGTTCATGGATTTAGTTCCTTTCGGCATGCTTGGTCTTGAGGGAGTTGGAGATAGTATGGTGCTGCGCGCGAGTGCCACTAGTCGGCGACTGTATGGCAATGTTGCGCTTATTCTCGATGCCTCAGACTCAATGGGCTGTCCTTCAACAGGAAGCTGCGATTGTAAGTCACTTTCTCGCTCTGGTGCTTGTCCCACTCCTCACAAATTTGATGATCTGATTGAAGCGACAAAAGAATTTGTGAAGATGTTCGACTACAATAACGACAAGATCGCTTTTATTCCCTTCAACATTCAAGCAAAGGCCTACGATATCGAGGATTATCGTAATGCGCTTGGCGTGACGTACCTTTCAGATACTTCACTTGATGCGATTCTTGAGGAGCAAAAGGTTGATCCAGGACCGCACAGCAGTACAAATGTCTGCGACGCGTTTATGACCGCATACAAAAAGATGGACGAACTCGTGCCTGGCAAAGAAGCAGCCTACGTGTATTTTTCGGACGGAGCACCAACGGCAGGCCGTTTTCTGTTTAAGAATCCACGAAATCTTCCGGCCTGGAACCCGGATGGTTTTGGCAATTACGACTATGTCCATTACACGGTGCAGTGGGTTGACGGAGCAAATCATCTTCCGGGTCCCTCCGTGCTCTCGCAAACGGGTTTAGTCGAGATTGGTCACCAGGGTCCCAATCCTCCTCAGAGCGATACTCCCCCTCTCGTGCCAAGCTGTTCAGGAGAAGCCGCACCCTTGGTTGCTCAAGAATCAGATATTGCTGCTGCGGTAAACCAAACCCTTGGTGGATGCCTTGATGATTTGGAGGCGCACCTACCCACGGAAGAGAGTCGAACGTATGGTGGGCCGAGTGATCCGGCGTTTGAAGGGTGGCGAGCACATTACTATCACTGTGCGATCGAGATGGCTGATTTTATTCGAGACAAAAAGAGTTTGTTCTATGTGATCGGTCTTGGGGAGCCTGCTGCAT
>CAYGNZ010000550.1:0-2524 GCA_964351345.1 uncultured Bdellovibrionales bacterium
ACGAGTTTGAAAAAACTAAATCCCCCAAAGAAAAATCCCACCACGTAGTGCATCCCCACCTCAAACGATACTTCACCCTGTATCGTTAAGGCAGTCGCTCCCCCAACACTATAAAGAAGAAGTAGAATGACCGGCCAGTACTCGTTCAGTCCCAGCGATTCTTTCTCTGGATCAGCATCCGCCTCAGTCTCGGCTTGACTTTCGGCTTCGGTAAGATGTTGAAACTCGGGATGGGTGCTGAAAAATTTTGCGACGTAACTACAACTTGGAATGACGGTGAGCTTGTGTGCTTGAGCGTACTCTGCGGCAGTCCTCGTCAGTTTTTCCGCTATCCCCTGACCGCGATCGGCTTCTGCCACCATGGTGTGCTCAAGGTCTATTGTATCTCCACGTCGAGCGTATTTGAGAAAGCTCTCTCTCCCTTCAATCGAAGCAACAAATTTGTTGCTCTCGGCTTGATGCTCTACTACTACCTTTTGTGGCTCAATTCCGTTGTGACTGTGAACCTGTTCCATGACATTCCTTCTTTGAACAATAAATCAACTCATAGAGTGATGTAGTCATGCATCTTCGTCCATGACGTGAATCAGCTCAAGACGAGGAGCGTGAAAACCATGTTATTTTAGGAGCTTGGAACTTAGCAACGAAGGAAAAGGTTCGGTGAACCTTCCTTAGCCCTCACCTGCTCTACGACGAGGGGCAAGCGATAGATTGAAGAATTTCTTCGCTCGCATCGACCACTGCGGCTACTGCGAACCGCTGCTCAATTCGCCGGCGATTTTCAGGAGAGCGATGTAACCCGCTGTCAATCGCTCGCCCTAAGGCATTCGCGAGAGCCTTGGCGTCTCTTGTGGGGACTACGAAAGAACTATCATCCAATATTCTTGCTGCGTCGCCCACATCGGTCACCACTGCGGGAAGCTCGCACGACATTGCTTCACCAAGCACATTAGGGAACCCTTCTCCGTACGAAGAGGAGAGACAAAACAGATCCATAGCACTATAAAGGGCGGTCAAATTTTTTCGAGGCCCTGTCCAGATCACTCGATCCGCAATGTTGAGCTGCTCACACTGCTCATAAAGAGCGGCAGCACGCGATTGGGGACCACCACCCACCACCACAGCCCGGACTCGTGGATGCGACTTTGCTATTTCAGCGAAGGCCTGAAGAAAAATCTCGTGTCCTTTCATCGGATCAATCCGACCAACTACTCCAATGAGCTGGTGTTGATCCTCGATACCCAATTCGGCGCGCGTTGCTCTTCGATCAGAATCGGAAAAAGTGTAGAGCGAGGTGTCAATACCATTTGGTATCACTTCACATCGTTGGGTGCGGTAGCCCAGTTCTTGATGATAGCGCAAGCCCGAATGAGAATTGGAAATCAGCATATCAACCCAAGAAGAAACAATCGCGCACAAGCGGCGAGGCAGGGCTCGTCTTGTGTTGAGTGTCATATCCGAAGCTCGTATTCCCCAAACAAGTGCTGGCCGCGAACGACCTAGGGTAGCCAAACACGCAATGAGATTTGGCAAATGAAGCCCACTGTAGAGTACCTCAAAGTCAGCGGCATAGTGACGCAATTTCCACATGGAACCAAAAAAATGAATCAGAGAACGAAAGGGATACCTTCCTTTCTCTGGAAATAAGCTGTTAAGCTGCACGTTGCACGGGGATGCTTCTAAGGCTTCCCACTGCTGTCCTCCTGGATACACGGTGAGGAACGCTACGTGGTGACCTTTTGCAGCCAGGGCCGCTGCGAGTTGGGAGTATTGTCTCTCCGCACCTCCAGTGCCAAGTTGCCCAAGAAAAAATAGGATCTTCACCTCTTAGCTCCGAGGATAGTGATAACGTCGCATGAGGACACCGGCTATTGGCCAGAAAAGTGCGAGATCCTTGCGCGTGAGTTTCACTTTCCACTCCTCATCAAGGCGTAACCTAATAGCGCCACTCATTCGCACTCGATTTCCGGCAATAGTGCACGAGACCGGGATTTCCTTACCTGACTCTAGATCCGCTGAGACGGCTGAGTAATCAAGTCCCGTAAAAGAACTTACCTCCCGCAACGTTTGAGGGGAGTGTGCAAGAAAGTCCTCGTAGCGTATTCGTAGAGAACGTTCAGGTGCTAAGGAACGTACAACTCGCTCAACTTGCAAATTCGTCAATGTCCAGAACGCAGCAGTACGCCACACCGCACGGGGCTTTAACTTGCGTTCAAGTCCAGCCGAAGAGTCCTTCTCAAATGACTTTCGCAAAGACCACACAACCCCTCGACCATCTCGGACAAGATGAAGAACGGAAAGTTCAATGCCTGGAATCTTTGAAAGTGCAAACGCTCGTAAAGGATTCTTCGAGGAGTCGATGAGTAACTCAGCTCCGCTCGCACTTTGTATTGCTTGAAACAGTGCTCGAGTGGCATCGGCGTAGGCCTCAAAACGCGTCGAGCTTGTACGAAGTCTAGACCAGCCTTTCAATCGATGCGCCTCGAAATACGCTTGATCCTCCATATAGGTCTCAAGTCGGTAT
>CAYGNZ010000551.1:0-511 GCA_964351345.1 uncultured Bdellovibrionales bacterium
CATGAAACTGAGCGAGGGCGGATCAACTAATGACGAGTGGCAAAGCTACCGAACAGGCTTTCGCATAGACTCAGCTCCTACAACTGATACCTCCCTAATGTTCAGCGGGGATATGTATCATCTAAAGGGGGATCGTATTTTGGACTACGGCGATAGCCAGTCCTCCCTTTTTCCTGCAGATCGATCGCCAAATGTTGAGCAGAATGGTGCAAACATCCTTGGTCGATGGACAAAGACGCTTGGGATTGATTCCGAAATTCAATTTCAAATGTACTACGAGCATGTGGATAGAGATGACGGCGTGATTGAACCACTCCGTGATACCATTGATCTGGATTTTCAACACCGTTTGCCAGTGGGTGATGTGCAAGAGCTAATGTGGGGAGTGAACTACCGCTACACCGATGATTCTCTAAAGACTATCACGCCTACTTTTACCTTCGACCCTGAAGAGGACGACTACCATCTTTTCTCTGCCTTCGTGCATGATGATATCGAGCTCATTGAAGAT
>CAYGNZ010000551.1:521-2505 GCA_964351345.1 uncultured Bdellovibrionales bacterium
ATTCGAAGGGAATGATTTTACCGGCTTTGAATTTCAGCCGAATGCTCGCGTAATCTGGACGCCCGACGAGAAGGTTTCCTGGTGGTTTGCCGTTTCTCGTGCGGTTCATACGCCGGCTCGAAACGAGTACGACTCCCGCTTGATATTTGAGAACAGCGACGGAGGTGCATTTGGTGCGCCCTTATTCGCAATTGCGGTAGCGAACCGAGATTTCCAAGCTGAGAATGTCATCGCCTACGAAACTGGATTTCGCACCGAACTTTCAACAGACGTTCTGCTGGATGTGGCATTGTTCTACAACTACCATACGGATCTTAAGAGTGCGGAAATTGGCGAGCCTATGGCGATCGCTGGTGCCGAGCCACGATTCGAACTGCCTTTTAATTTAGACAATCAGCTCAGCGCGGAGTCCCACGGAGCGGAAGTGTCTCTTGAATTTCCGCCCGTGAAGAATTGGCGATTGGTGGGCACGTATACGTTTCTCTCGATTAATTCCTATGGTTCTGACACCTCTGATACTTTCGAGCCAGGGGGCGTGCCTCTTTTTGTCGAGGCGCAGCGTATCAATCCTGAACATCAATTCTCCATTCGCTCCTTACTGAATATCTCCAACAACTGGGAGTTCGATTCATGGCTGCGCTTCACTGATAACTTCGTCAACGAGGTGAGAAACAACGGTGGTAAGCCTGTAGATACACGTGTTGATCTTGATCTTCGGCTCGGCTGGCATATCAATGAGGAAGTGGAACTTTCCCTTGTTGGTCAAAATCTTATTGAAGAGAGTTCAGTTGAATGGTCGCAGCCGCTCTTTGGTCAACCGCTTAGCGAAGTTGAGCGGGGAGTGTATCTAAAGCTGACTGTTGATTTGAGCTAATCACCAAGCGAAGCAGTGGCCGTTCCGCCTCAGTCTTCTTCCCAGAATGAAGCGAAGCTTTGTTGTCTTTGCTACACGAGCTGTGCCAAGCTAGTCTGGGCTAGCGATGGATATCGCATTCACGCCAAATATTTGGGCGCTCAATTTAGAAGATAGGATACGCACTATGAGATTTTCTTTGTCTTTCCCTGCTCGCTTGTTTCTCACCGCCCTTGTGTGCACGGTGGCTACGCTTTCAATTTCTGACGCATTTGCCGAGGAGCACAGTCATGGAACTGAGACGAAAGAATTTACTTCGAAAGAAATCAAGCCCGGAATTTTCTTCCTTCAGGGAAAGGGAGGAAACCTGCTTCTAAGCAAAGGTGAAGACGGTGTACTGTTAGTCGATGATGACTACAAGGAGATGTCGGACGCTCTTGAGAAAGTGCTCGCGAAGTTTGGTGGGAAAGAGCAAGTAAAGATTCTAATCAATACTCATTGGCACGGGGACCACACGGGCAACAATGTACTTCTTGGTGAAAATGCGACCGTTCTCAGCCACGACAACGTTCGTAGTCGTTTGAGTACGAAACAAGAGGTTAAGCTCTTTGGAATGAAGATGGATCCGATGGCCAAAGAAGGGCTTCCCGATCTTACCTATGCGAAGCGAATGATGCTGTATTTCAATTCTCACGAACTTGAAATAGCGCATTATCCGAAGAGTCATACGGATGGTGATTCGGTGGTATATTTTAACGACATCAATGTCGTGCACACCGGGGATTTGCTCTTTAACGGAATGTTTCCCTTTGTAGATATCGATAACGGCGGTGATGTGGTGCACTACACTGAAAGCGTGGGAAAGATTCTTAAGCGCATTGACGAGGAAACGGTTGTGGTACCGGGGCACGGACCCTTGGGTAATAAAGAGCAGTTGAAGGCATTTCACGAAATGTTAGAGGCGACTACTGCTGAGGTGCGCGAGATGATTGCCGAGGGTCTGAGCAAGAAAGAAGCTCAGGAGCGAGGACTGGACAAGAAGTGGGAGAGTTGGGGTAATGGAGCCTTGTCGGAGAAAGTGTGGATAGGGCTCGTCTTTGATAGTGTCGGCTAATTTGCAGTTCTGTTTGC
>CAYGNZ010000552.1:0-2504 GCA_964351345.1 uncultured Bdellovibrionales bacterium
ACCGCGTAATTTTTCATCCACTGCGACTCTTTTGAGATCCTTCGCAGCAGCACTTCATCCACATTGGTATTTTTTGCAATCTCTACAATCTCTCCCTCAGTGATGCGAGGGTTGGCTAAAACGAAAAGCTGGATCTGTTTATTGCTCTCTTTTAACAGCAAGGAGCGGGCTGTTTTATTCCCCTTCATCGCCAGTTTGATTTTTCCCGCAAAGTTGAGCTCGCGAATCATCATCGCGATGTTCTCATCATCTGCCTCTTCAGATTCCGCAAGTGCTGCTTCAGGTAAGACGATATCATCCTCGCCCGCGAGTATGCGTTCTAATTCGGCCTCGATTTCGGGATTATCCACTTGCTCCAAGGCAAGTCGAAACAGTCGTGCTTCAGCACTCTCGGAACCCATCTCTCCTCCTAGCTATTGAGTGCTGCCACTATCTGCAAACCACGTAGCGTCAGCTCAGATTCAACGTGCTCGATAAGTTGAGACTCTGGCGCTATTCCGCGCGCAAGACCGCCTGTTGCCACCACACTTGGCTTTTTAGCACCAAGTTCAGCGATAATTCTCTCCAAAATTCCGTCGACTAGTGACACATAGCCAAAAAACATTCCCGAAAGCATAGAGTCTCTGGTGTTCTTCCCAATCACTTTATTTGGACGACTTAGCTCCACGCTCGGTAGCAGTGCTGCCTTGGTATAGAGGGCTTCAGCCGCGATTAAAATTCCGGGTGAAATCACGCCACCCTCATACACTCCCGCAGAGCTGACCACATCAAAGGTTGTTGCCGTGCCGAAATCCACAATCACGCAAGGAGCACCGTAGAGCGCTTTACCGGCCACGGCATTCACCACACGATCCGCACCCACGGTTCGGGGATCATCGCATTCGATTTCCATTCCCGTTTTAAGTCCGGGGCCTACAATGAGCGGCTCTTGTTCAAAGTATTTTCGTGAGAGTTTGGTAAATACCCTGAGTAGCGTCGGCACCACGCAGCCGATAATGACGGTGGAGATATCTTTCGCGCCTACGCCAGAGTGCTCCAGCATCTGCAACATGCTCATTGCGTACTCATCAACACTACGTAGCTGGTCACTCTGTAGCCGCCAACTTCCGATCAGCTCCTCGCCTCGATACACACCGAGCACCACATGAGTGTTTCCAATGTCAATCGCTAGTAGCATTCTCTCTCCTCCTACCGAGTACCCTCGGCGCTTACTCCTTCTAAGGCCTTGCCTCCGACATCAAGCCAGAAAGTGAAATCTCTCCTGAATACAGCTTGCGTCGTACGCCCTTCTCACTACAGAGCTCCAAAGCCCCGTCTTCTGCAACACCAGTTGCTTGGTAAATCTCAGCATCCTCTGGCAAACGGATGCTCGCCTCCTGCATCATCGAGCATTCCCACCATGCCTCACGAAAGGGAATAAAACCATCACGCTCAAAGAGCTGTTTGTGACGCAGGGTCTCTCGCACTAAGACCGCTAAGACTGAAAAATAATCTGGGGCTGAAGTGAGACCACGCGAGAGATCTTGAGCTCGCAGTGCTTGTTGCATACTGATGCCCGGCACCTCCGGCGGGAACTCTGATTGCGCCACATTAAGCCCTATCCCGAGAGTAACCCCATGCCCCGCATCGCGTCCAGAGTAGCTTTCTGCAAGTAGCCCAGCGAGTTTAAGGTACGAGGCGGGCTCTCCTACCTGAAGGAGGAGATCATTAGGCCACTTCAGTCGCGGCTTGAGCCCAAAACTGGCCACTGTTTTCTGCACAGCAAGGCCTGCTACCAGCGAAAATGCGGAGAGGGCTGCGGGAAGTTGTTGGAATTGAAATACGAAACTTAGATAAATCCCACCGTCACCCATCGAGTGCCAGGCACGTTGGTTCCTCCCCCGTCCCGCGCTTTGACGACGACTAATGATTAACAAATCCTTTGTCGCGAAATGAGTAGCCTCAGGGGTATCAAAAACAGCAGCCCCCGCGGGCACCGCCTCCACTCCCTGCTGCTGCACTCGCTGCGCAAAACTCATGGTCGAATCTAGAGAGTCAAAGGCCAAAACCTCAAGTGTCTCCATCTCGCCTGCATGAGCTGATAAAACCTCGCGAAGCGAATTCCTAAACTCTGGTTTTGCTAGCACCTCTTCACTTTTAGAAGCTAATTTGTCTGATGTATTACCCAATTGAGCAATTCTCCTGATTCACTTATTGTGAGACATTCTCTTAGCATGGAACTTCAACTTGCCCCAGCATGCGAAAATCGCCCGTTGAGGAGCCTTGGGTAGCGCTGACTTTGTGGTTTAGACGATTACAATATCCCTTTTTTTTCCTTCTCAGCCTAAGTGCTGCGCTGTTGCAGGCTTACCTTTTCATCAACCCCATCAATCATATTTATTCAGACATGGGGGGTTACATCGAGCGTGGCTGGGAGTTGAGCCTTGGTATTCATCCTGAAGAGTTCACCGTCTTCTTCCCCTCAGGCCTTCGACTAATCTACGGCCTCGTCTTCTTTTTCTTTG
>CAYGNZ010000553.1:0-2498 GCA_964351345.1 uncultured Bdellovibrionales bacterium
ACGAGTAAACTCCTCCCTCGGTGCGAACTTCAGCGCGATCGCCCACCGGGGAGAGCGAGAGCGGGCACCGAGTTGCGCTTGCTGTTCTAGTGCATTCACCTTCACCACAAGCCCATCGATCTCAAACGCGAGGGAGTCACGCTTCAACTCAAGATCTCTGAAATACTCCAGCACCTCCTGCGGTTCCTTGCAGAGCACGAAACTCTCCTGCACCACAAAGCCTTGCTGCTTCAAAACACTCAGCATCTCGGCTTGCTTAGCAAACCCCATTCCCTGCTCTGCGCTCAGAGAGTAGGCAAAAAAGTCGAGCGGCCGCTTTGCGGTCACGCTCGAATCAAGTTGGCGGAGACTGCCCGCTGCAGCATTTCTTGGATTGGCAAAGGCAGCTTCCCCCTGCGCAAGACGGCTCTCATTTAACTGCTCAAAGCTCTCAAGGGAGAGTACTACCTCCCCTCGGACTTCCAAAAGCTTAGGAATGGACTGTTTGTCCTTTAGGGTTTTCGGCACACTGCGAATCGTTGCAACATTACGTGTGACATCTTCTCCGACCTCACCGTCCCCTCGAGTCGCGGCACCGATAAACTCGCCATCTTCGTACCTGAGTTCAACGGCAAGACCATCAAACTTGTATTCAACAAGATATTCAAAAGAAGCGTCGGGAAGTAATTTCCGAATTCTTTCATCAAACGCGAGAAATTCTTCCTCAGTCAGTGCATTGCTCAATGAAAGCATCGGCACACGGTGACGCACTTCAGCAAAGGGAGTTGAGGCTCTTAGTCGTTCCGCACCGACACGTTGTGAAGGAGAAGCCTCGGTTTTAAGTTCGGGAAACTCCTGCTCGATCTCTTGGAGTTCTCGAAAGAGAGCATCATAGGCGGCATCAGACATTGTCGGATTATCATGCTGATAATACGCAACATTCGCCTGCTCCAGAATGTCACAAAGCTCTTGATGTCGTTTTTCTTTATCTGTTTTTGCCACAAAGGTTTGTCGTAAAGTCTCGTTCAGTAGTATGCGATTCGGTCACATTGCATGCTGAATTGGAGGATTAGATTTTCTCATTTCAATATTCTTTACCGCTTCTCGAAACCTGGACAACACCGCAGACCAAGAATACTTTGTGCGGACATAACGATTTCCAGACTGAGCGAGTCGAGCACGGTTCTCCTCGGCCTCAAGCAGGTAGCAAACGCTCGCGCAAAACTCCAGACCTGATGCGACAAAAAGGCCCCCGCCGCTTTTGACCACATGATCCTTCGTGACTGGACAATCCGCATGTACAATTACTGGAGTCTTGCATAACCAAGCCTCCATGAGAACAATTGAAAATGACTCATTGGTCGAGAGTTGCACCAGAGCGCAGGCGCCTGCCATACGAGAGAGCTTTTCTTCCTCGCTGACAAAGCCGAAGTCGTACACGCCATCCGGTAGTTGCGCACAAAAATCGACGCTGCCCGAGCCAATCAGATGAAGTTCGGCTTCCCCACCCCGTTCTCGGTACACACGAAACCAATCGAGTAAGAGATCAAGGTTCTTACCCGTCTCTTTGCGTCCTGAAAATAGTAGGTAGGGTGCAGCACCGACGTGCGGCGTAATCGCCTCTGTATGAGGAACAAAACCCATGCCTACCACCGCTGACTTTTTTTGCAGACTTGAGCCATACAAGCGCTCCGCAAGCGACTGCTCGGCGTCGGCGTTAAAAATCAATCCTCGCACTTTGTGAAACACATGCTGAAACACTTCAAAATACGCATACGCTTCATCGTGAAGACAGGGAATCAGAAATGAGCGCTCGGGATGAATCATCGCACCCCAAAATGTCGTCGCAAATAAATACGGCGCAAAGAACAGTGCGTCAAAGCTCGCGCCATGTGCATGAATATGGCGATAGAGTGCTTTTGAATTGACGCTATTCTCAAGCCAATCTAATTGCCGCGAAGGGTCAAGCGCTCGCCCCTGTTGCAAGTGATGTTCAGCCCCAATAAATATTGCTAAATCACGTTCATCTACTGGAAAGCGACGGACCGTAAGATTCCCGACTTTCTCAGACCCCTCAGGGAAATGATTGGCCCAGGTTCGATGATCCTTCGCACACGTGGCCCAGATCTCTACCTCGGGCGGATGTGCAATATCTCCAGCAGCGGCGAGTTCAAGTGCAAGAGTTCCGACCAAGGTTTCAGCACCACCACCTATTGAGGCGTCATATCTCGGCAAGACAAAGGCGTATCGCTCAGGTTTCATGCACTCCCCCAAGAAAAATCATCTGCTGCTTGGGAAAAGATTTTCGGATTTCGAGTTTTCTCGGCATACGTAGTAATCAAACGAGCTTGCGCTTGCTCAATGCGCTCAGAGGCATGCCTCATCTGACTCGCAATACTATCTTGATGTTGAGTAAGCACCGCTTGCAGCTGCTCAACCGTTGTGCTCGCCGATGTTTGGCTCCAATTATTTTCTAAGGCCGCACGCAACGCACTTGAGCGATATACCTCTTTGATACA
>CAYGNZ010000554.1:0-2497 GCA_964351345.1 uncultured Bdellovibrionales bacterium
CTATCTTTCGTTGGCGAAGGAACTTGAAAAACGCCAACAAGAGCGAGCAGGCGGAGCAGGGGAGGACGAAGGTGGTGAACGCCTCGTGGCGAATCAATAGGTCCTATTGTTCCGACGACAAACGTTGAGTCGGGAGCAAAGGGAAAGCACAACCGTAGACATTTTATTTAATTATTACAGGATGTTATAAGGCTGGCATTCGGAGGCTGAGGAAGCAAAGGTATTATGGCGAACGATCAAGTAAGTTCGACGGAAGCAGAAAAACGAAAGGGCGCAAACCCATCTCGAAGCAAAAATGTGCTCGGACGTGGACTCTCGGCGCTGATGTCTGCGGGAGCTGTTGATGTAGAACCATCAAAAGACTCTTTGGATCGTGTGCGTAACTTTCGCGATGTTTCGCGGGCTCAGGATGTGTTGAAGTCTGATTCAACCGATGCAAAAGCGAGCGCCATTGTTGATGCCGATACTCCGCCAGAAGGTGGTTTGGTGTATCTCAACATTGAACGACTACGCAGAAACCATGCACAACCGCGACAGCATTTTGCCCAGGAAGAAATCGACTCACTGAGTGAATCGATTAAACAGTCTGGCCTTTTGCAGCCAGTAATCGTGCGTCGTCGGGCAGGCGAAGTGGGGCCGCTTGCTTCCTATGAGATCGTCGCGGGAGAGCGTCGATGGCGAGCAGCAAAAGCTGCTGGATTGCAGAGAGTTCCTGCGCTTGTTCGGCAGTTAGATGACAAAGAAACCCTAGAACTAGGGATAATCGAGAACGTCCAGCGCTCGGACCTTAATCCCGTTGAGGAAGCGCAAGCGTATAATCGCTTGATTAAAGAGTTTGGCGCCAGCCAAGAAGAGGTCGCTCAGAGTGTCGGCAAAGACCGAACTTCAATCGCCAACGCCTTGCGACTACTCAAGCTTGAGCCTGCAGTACAGCAGCTCGTAATTGAGAAAGTAATCTCTGCGGGACATGGCCGGGCCTTGTTGATGTGCGCCGATGCAAAGATGCAGCTTGCACTAGCCAAGCGAATTGAAAACGAAGCACTGAGCGTTCGACAAACAGAGCAGCTTGCAAAAGGGCTAGAAATTGCCGACCCGACTGCAAGCAAGCCCGAAAAATCGAAGTCCAAAAAACCAAGTAAGAGTTCAAGAAAAAAGCCCGCAGTAGTGGCTCTCGAAGAGCGAATTCGTCGAGTGCTTGGCACGAAAGTGAATCTTGAACTTGATCAGGAAGGGGCAGGCGAGCTGCATATTAGCTTCTTTTCGCAAGACGAACTCGATAGTTTTATCGAGAAAATAGGGGCCTAAGTGGCCGCCGCAGGGTAGGGGCTACGACGTCCTCGAAATGCATTAACTACTTTCTTCAATCTCTGATTCTTTTGTTTTGTAAACGCATGGCAGGCGTATCAGCTGCGTACGCCCTTTGTGCAAGCCTCAATGGCAAGGCTTCATGTAGAGGCGTTTGTCACAAGGGATCGCTACGGAGCCAGATTCCTGTCTCCTTCGCCTGCTAGTATTTGCTTTTGGCGACGATGGGGAGGAAGCCTCGCCATTGAGACTTGCACAAAGGGCTGAGGTAGAAGGGGACGATTCCCTCTCGTTCGCTCAAGACAAATCGCTATGCTAGAATCCATCATCTTTCTCATCGCTTGATCCTCTAGAAGCCGTTCTTTCTTCCTGCTGAGCCGTTTGCAGGAGCAGAGATGTCTCAATACCTCAAAGCGTTTTAGTTTCAGTACATCAGCACGCAGTCCTAGGTGCTGAACATTTCTTTTACATCGGAGCAGTTCATGGATGTTTCCATTGACCGCTATTCGGAGCGTGAGCTTGTGCCTTGGGGAAACGGTGCCGGTATGGCTCATTTTCCTTGGGGAGAGGCACTTCCCAAGGAGGTGGTTCTTGCGTTTGCGACTATCGAGAATAGGAAGTGTGACTTTTCGATCTTTCCCGGAAAGATGCGCCACTTCACGTTAGTCCAAGGGCGTTGCAGGCTCCTGGTGAACACCACCTCGAAGCACCCCCAGTCGATTGAACTGGAGGGGAAGTATCCGAGCTGCTTTTTTGATGCTTCAGTTCCAACGACATGCACGCTGATCGGCGAGAAAGCCTTGGCCTTCAATCTCATTTACGAACTCGGTCATGGTCGAGTTCAAGCAGATGTTATCGACGCCAGAAACAGCAGTCGCTGCTTTCAGGAAAATTCCGACCTTTGCGCTGAGATCGCACAGAAGGCAAAGCGGAGCTTAACCTTTGTCCTTTGCCTAAGCGGAAGCACCAAAGTCGAGCCAGAAGGCGGTAATCCCATTGCCTTGGAAGCTCTCGACCTTCTGCGATTCGAATCAGACGCTCCTCACGAGGCACTACGCATGCGATTCTCCCGCGGCGCTGAGCTACTGGTGAGTCAAGTGGTGCTCTAATTCCAAAGGTTAACGACCGCGCATGTTGTTTTCTACGGAGAACTCATGCGCGGTCGACAGGGTGTTGGGACATCTCTTTTCCC
>CAYGNZ010000555.1:0-305 GCA_964351345.1 uncultured Bdellovibrionales bacterium
AGTATCTGCGCTGCCTTGGCGGAAGTTTGCAGCGTATACCGCAAACGCACGCTGCTTTGGGACTTGGATGTTGAAACCAGAGATCTTTGCCGTTCGCTTACGGTAAACGGTGCTGAGTCGAAGGTTGTCAGCAGCTGGGTCAACGGTTCTCGTGAGATTTCTCGTGACAGTATCTGTGATGCGCTTATCCCGGTAAGTCAGGACGTTTCAGTCTTGATGCCGCCGGACAGCATGGCGGAAGCAATGGACATGGTGTGCCACACTGACGGAATGACCATCTGTCAGCGGCTTCTTGAGCTTGCGCG
>CAYGNZ010000555.1:315-2489 GCA_964351345.1 uncultured Bdellovibrionales bacterium
CTGGATTGACACCGGCGGCAGGATCGGACCCGCCACGGGCAGTCTGATGCGCGCTGCTGACGAGGTGGTGATAGTAATTGATGACAGCGTCCTTGGACTCACGGCGCTTGATTTGTTTCTAAGCTATGTGAAGGCTCTGGTGGTCGGCACTGAACGAATCAGCTTTGTGGTGAACGGCTACAGTGGTTCGCTTTTGGCCGTGCCGCAAATCGAAGCTGAGCTTGAGCCGGTGCACCATCTTGGTTCCCGTCCTTGGCGGCTTCCCCCGGTGCCGGTAGACCCCAAGGCCTCTCTCTGGCCCGGCAGCGGTCGGACTCTCTACAGCATGGGGCAGAAAGCCACCCGTGCAACTCTTGAGGAAATTGCCTCGGAACTCAACCTCATCAGCCGCGGTGAGACTCCCGGCGAGGCTCGCAAGGCCGGACATTGGTGGGAGCGTCTGCTTCCAGGGGGAGAGAAGGAAGGCGACCCTGAGATGGTACCCGAAAACTAGTTCCCTCTCGCCTTTTCTCGAAAATAAAACTTGGCCTAGATTATGCACATACGCTTAAGTGGCTGGAAATTCTAGCCTTCGCCTCAGCGTGCCGCGAAAACCTTATCGAGCAAGCTCGGCAGGAGTGTGGTCGGAAACCTGTTTCGGTTTTTTGTGGTGGCTCTGAGATTATTATTGTAACAATAGCTACTTAGGTAATATGCGTGAGTAGCTTTTGGGTCTAACTAAAGCAAACAAGGGGAACCTGATGGAAGAGATTAAGCAAGTTGAAACTATGGAACTCGTTGAAGAAGAAAAAGGAGCTTCCATGCTCGAGTATGCATTGCTCGCCGCTCTTATCGCGGTTGTAGCTATTGCTGCGGTAACGTTCCTCGGAGAGCAGGCGAGCACGACTTTTAGTGAAGTTGGTTCGCACCTCGGAGGAACCGCCAACTAATGGTGACTTGGAGGCGGTGATTCAAGCGTTTCACCGTCTCCTTCGCGAACCCGATCCGCTCTTCTTGGTTCTCGGAAACCTTGTTTCGAGAAGGAGGGGGAGCTGATCGGGTTTTTTATTAATTTGGTATGTTGTTTAGTGATTTAGACTATTTAAATCAAATAAAAGCTTAAGTTCGAAGTATCGTTGAGCCGAATAATCTTATTAGAGCCCCTCGTATACGAGGTATCCGCGTGGTAGGATTATTTCGAAAGAGGTCGTTCTCTGTTTTTTACGTTGATAGAAAACAGATTGCTTTTCTAATAAATTGAAGAAGTTAGCCGCAGTGCGCACCGGCTGAGATAAGCTCAGGTTTTGAAGTCGGATTTTGGGGTGTCCCCCGGCTAGCTGGTTTTCAAAGGAGTTTTGGTCATGGCAACCCGATTTGGAGCGGCCAGTCCCGCCCACACCTACGCAACAAAAGTCCGCTGGCTAGTGGGCTGTTTAGTCTCTGTAATCCTAGTTCTCGTTATCGCCATCGTGATAATCGCGCAAAATACTGACGCGACGGTTCAGGATCCGCAGGCGGTTGCGGTCGCTAATCCGGCGTTGATGGAACAAGGCGCTCTCTCTCCGACCATCGACGTTCTCGTCGCAGCGGCTCGGATTGAAGAGGGTGCGCGGCTTGAGCCGCACATGTTCAATCCGGTTCCGATGGACGCAGATAAGACACCGATGGCGGTGGTTCGCGCTGCGGATCGCGACACAGTGATTGGAAAGTTCGCCAAGCGTTTAATCAACGCGAATATGCCGATTGTGATGGACGATGTTGCGGATACTCCGCCGCTGAGCTCTTTTCACACTCCGCCCGGATATCGTGCATCGACGATTACGATTAACGCTCGTCAGGGGGTAGAGGGCTTTGCGAAGCCTAACACTCGTGTTGACCTTCTTTGGACCTACACACAAGACGGACGAAAGAAAGTCGCAACAATTGCACGATTCGTAAAAGTGCTTTCAGTTTCCGGAGTCACGAAAGGTGACGCGGAACGCGCCCAAGTTAAGAAAGAGACCACTTGTACCCTCTTGGTAACTGAAAAAGACGCTAAGAAGATCGAGTTGGCTCGAAGCCTCGGTGACCTGAGCCTCTCGCTTGTGGGAGACCAGGAGCCCGGAACGAAAACCGGTGAGCCGGACACTATTACTATCCAGGATTTAATTGGACGTCCTGCTCAAACTGAGCAAGCTGAAGTGGCGAACGACGGG
>CAYGNZ010000556.1:0-2478 GCA_964351345.1 uncultured Bdellovibrionales bacterium
AGCTGAACTCTCTAGCTGAAGAGGCAGTGGAGGATGCCGAACACGCGATTACGCAGTTTGTTGACCTCTTTGATAACTGCTCAAGGCTTTCCCAAATTCAAAATGAAGAGTTCCGTAGTGATATCGTGAGCGAAGCGATTCAGCGAGCGGTGCAGAACGGGAGCTTCGATAAAATTCCTTGCGATCTACGCTTTGAAACTAGCGCCGCCGACAGTGCTGCCATGCTTCATCCCAGTGGGTTTGAGTATGTGCTCAGGAGCTTACTAGAGTACTCAGCAAGGAGAAGCAGTCGTGAGAACCCATTGTTGCTACTAAGTTGCAGAGAAGAGAACGGGCATACGTTGCTTTTCATTGAAGAACACGAAAAGGGGGCAGAAGCACCAACCGAGATTGTGAGCCTTGAGCAAGTTGCCGCCCGAGAGGGCTTCACTCAAGCCTTCCCCTTGAAGCTCACGCAGAAGCTGCTCTCGGCTCACGAGGCGACGGTGCAGGTAAAACTCAAGGGAAGCTACTTGCTAGAACTTGAACTAAGAATCCCTAACATGCTATAATCATTGCTGTTTATCGGAGTAAATCGTTGCAGTCGTTGCAAAGCTCCTTGGCTTGATTAAGCTCGATATGAGGTGTATTATTCCATATTATTTTAGTCTATTAATTGAGCGATCTACCTAGTTTTCTTGGGTGTTTCTAGCGCACCAATAAAGGCTGCACACATGGCAAATTTTAAGGCGGTGCTCGTTGAGCACGGTTATGAGACCTCCGCGTACGAGAAAAACATCATCACAGCGGCGGGGGGAGAGTTTTTAGATGCCGATACGCTGCCACTTGAAGAGGCGCTTCTACACTGCAGAGATGCTGAAGCAGTGATGGTCAGACGTCTTGAAGTTACTCGAGAGCTCATTTCCAGTTTTTCCAAGTGCAAAATAATCACTCGCTACGGAGTGGGCACCGATAACGTCGACGTTGCGGCTGCAACCGAGGCCGGAATATTTGTGGTGAACGTGCCGGGGTACTGTATCGATGAAGTGTCTGATCAAGCAGCCGCACTACTTCTTTCTTGCATTCGTCAGATTCCCGCCTCACATCAGAAAATGCGACAAGGTGGCTGGGACGTGAAGCGTCCGGTCCCGATTCGCCGAGTGCGTGGACGAACCTTGGGTGTGCTTGGCTTTGGCAACATCGGGCAAATGTTTGTCCAAAAAATGAAAGGCTGGGGAATGAAAGTGCTCGTCTGCGACCCCTATGTTGAACCATCAGTAGTTGCGGCAGCGGGAGCAGAGTTAGTTGATTTCCCCAAGCTCTGTTCTCTTTCAGATTATATCAGTCTTCACGCGCCGCTGACTGAGGAGACCCGCCATATTGTCAACGCCGAGTCGCTTGCCTTAATGAAAAGCGAGACCACGTTAGTAAATACCTCTCGGGGCGGCTTAGTTGATACCGATGCCTTGCTTCAGGCGTTAGACAAGGGTGAAATTCTTTGCGCTGGTTTGGACGTATTTGAGCAAGAGCCGCCGCCAGCATCACATCCTCTTCGCTCTCACCCTCGTTTGGTACTCAGTGATCACATGGGCTGGCACTCTTTGGAATCTCAAGTTGAACTTCAGTCCACGGTTGCTGAGGAAGTGGTGCGAGTATGCACGGGAGGTCTGCCTCAGTCTTTGGCAAATCCTGAACTCATTGACCAAATGGCTAGATTCGCCGAATGGCAGCCGGCAGAATCATTGATTTGGCAGTTGAAGCGTTTGGGTCTCTATCAAAAATTTCTTGATTCACGCGAAACTCTAAAAGCAGGGAATTCGGCGTAAGCCTCGTTGTTCTTTTTCCTCCAAGTTTGAGTTGCTAGTAAGCGATGTCTCTTTCTTGATTCGTTCAGGGAAGAGGTAATCGCTGTCTGTAGAAGGTTCGCCCTTTAGCGATATCTCTCGTTCTAAGGCTGAGAGCTGAGCCATGTCCAAGATTTGCAGCGGTTGCAAAGGACCAAATTAGCTCTATTAGGTTTTGAAAGGACTCACATGTCCACTCCATTGTCTTCACCTGCTCCCAACCCAATGTCTGTCTACACCCTAGTGCCATTCGAGGAAGTCGAGGTCACTCTCGATGCCTTGTTTCGCAAGCTGAAGTTTGAAGGACCGCAGCTTCGTGCGCTGGTGATGATGGGTACCGAGGGATGGGCGCAAGGCGTGCTCACGCACGGTGCGAACGTGCTCTACTTGACCCACGGCGCTCTCGGTCTCGTGAAACCCGATGCCGAACCCGTTCCGATCGAGGAAACCAAGAAGCTTGGTGTCGAAGAATGGGATGGTAACGGGTGCGCAGGGCCATACGCAGCTTTCAAAGCCGCGGATCGAGCAATCGAAATGGCGAACACAGTTGTTGAATACGAAGGTCGTCAAACGACCGTCGGCACCGCTCACCTGCTCGTGAAGAACTGCGGACACGTCGGTAACCCCGGTGCGTTCGTCAACTACCTTACTTCCC
>CAYGNZ010000557.1:0-1228 GCA_964351345.1 uncultured Bdellovibrionales bacterium
TTGAGTTTTCACTATTCAGTCTCCCGATAGACGCCCAGCTTGTGTACCGATTAATTTTGATGATTCCAATCGGCGGACTGATTGTCGTACTTTTGCGAAATGTGATTGGCCTCTCAACCTTTGGCACATTTATGCCGGTGCTTATCGCTCTCTCCTTTCGAGAAACGCAAGTGCTGTGGGGAGTTGCTCTGTTCGTCGTTATCGTTGGTCTAGGACTATCAGTTCGATTCTACTTTGAACGTCTCAAGCTTCTTTTAGTACCACGCCTTGCTGCGGGCCTGATTGTGGTAATTTTGGTCATGGGCGCACTGAGTATCCTTTTTCACAAGTTAGGGATTGAACGCGGTCTTTCCGTCGCCTTGTTCCCGATGGTCATTCTCACGATGACGATCGAGCGGATGTCGATTGTTTGGGAAGAACGCGGGCCAAGCACAGCCTTCAAACAAGGCGCAGGGAGCATGATATCCGCACTGCTTTGCTATGTGGTAATGACCCAAGAGCACTTACAGCATCTGATGTTTGTATTCCCGGAACTTCTGTTCGTGCTCCTTGCTATCACTCTCTTGCTCGGACGCTACACCGGTTATCGCTTGTTTGAATTGCGAAGATTTAAAGCATTGGTGGCCGAATAATGTCTGGTGCTAGACGAAAACTCGCCAACTTTGGTGTACTTGGAATAAACAAGCGTAACGCAGATTACACTCTGCGTTATAATTCTCGGCATCTCTATCCCCTCGTCGATGACAAACTGCTCACCAAAGAATTGGCGACAAAAGCTGGAGTCGCCGTTCCAGAGCTGTATGCGGTCGTAGACTCTTTTGGTCAGCTCGATGAGCTACCATCAATTCTAAAGAACTATTCTGACTTCGTCCTGAAACCGGCAAGGGGAAGTGGCGGTCAGGGTATTGTAGTAATTTCTGGTCGCATGAAGTCGATGTATCGAAAGATTAGCGGCTCTGCAATTACCTGGGATGAGCTACGCTACCACGTAATGAACGTGCTCAGCGGAATGTTTAGCTTAGGGGGTCACGCCGACCGCGCGCTCATTGAGTATCGCGTTCAATTTGACCCCGTGTTTGAAGACATCAGCTATCTCGGCGTACCAGATGTGCGCATCATTGTATTCCTTGGCGTGCCCGTAATGGCAATGATCCGCCTACCGACCCGCGTTTCGGACGGGAAAGCGAATCTTCACCAAGGAGCAATTGGAGCAGGAATTGATCTCTAT
>CAYGNZ010000557.1:1238-2460 GCA_964351345.1 uncultured Bdellovibrionales bacterium
CGGAACACCCCGATACGGGAAATGACGTGGTGGATGTTAAAATTCCGCACTGGGACGAGCTGCTTGAACTTGCGGCGAAGAGTTACGAACTCACGGGCTTAGGGTACCAGGGTGTTGATATCGTGTTGGACCGAGACCTTGGCCCCTTGATTCTAGAGGTGAATGCTCGCCCAGGGTTAAATATTCAAATCGCGAATCGTGCCGGCCTGGAACATCGACTCAAATTGGTCGAAAAAAATAGGTCAACACTAGACTCCGTGGCAGAACGGGTTGAATTCGCCAAAGAGCATTTCAAAGTATAAGGCACAACGTCGTTGCCAACCGCAGCGAGTTTAAAATATTCTCTAGGCGAGCGTTTTGCTTGCTTTGTCAGAACTTTACGTGCCTCGATTCAATGTACATTAGTAGACCCCATACACGAGACGCACGCGTGCCCTGCGTTAAGCGGCAAGGAGAAATATCCAATGCCTGATGGAACTGAGGCTCGCCCTTGGGAAGCTCTAAGCGAGATAACAGCCCGCGCGGAAGTAGCAGAACTTGAGGAATACCTCGACCAACTCAACCCTAGCGATATCGCACGTGCTATCTCTCGCTTGAACGTAGAGGAGCAAAATTCACTGCTTACCCTTCTCAGCCCCGAAGGTGCTGCCGGTATCATTGAAGAAATCCCCTCAGCGCAAGCCGTCGGACTACTCGAACAGCTCTCTGCTGAAGACGCGGCAACGATTGTCAACGAACTTCAAAGTGATGAACAAGCTGATTTGCTGGGAGAGCTTGATGATCAAGATGCTGAGGCAATTCTTGCGGAAATGGCCCCAGCCGATGCGAAAGACATTCGGCTACTGAGTAGCTTCGACTCCGATGTGGCCGGCGGCTTGATGATTACCGAATACCTTGCCTTTGAAGAAAGCCTCAGTATCGCCGATGTGAAGGAGGACTTGACTATTGGTCGAGAGAAATACGCCGACTTTGATATTCAGTATGTGTATGTGGTGTCCTCAAGTGGTCGCTTAAAGGGGGTCTTACGTTTGAGAGACCTGCTTCTCTCACGAGCCACGATGAAGCTTTCCCATATCATGATAAAATCTCCGGTCTTTGTCACCGCGGACACTCCGATTGAGAAGTTATGGCAAACCTTTGAGAGGAACGCGTACTTTGGTATTCCGGTTACGGATCGACGCAAGCGGCTGCTTGGTGTGCTTCGCCGGAGTGCGGTAGCAGA
>CAYGNZ010000558.1:0-2458 GCA_964351345.1 uncultured Bdellovibrionales bacterium
CCTTATAGTTTTACCCTGGCCTTTGATAAAGATTTTCGAGGGACACTTTCCACCGAGTCGGCAGAAAGTGTAAATAAAGTAGAGTATCGCTCACCTACGAGAGAAGTGGCGTTTGATGCACAGGAGAATGAGTTAAAAACCGAACAACTCTCCCCAAGTTTTACGCCGCTCTTGTTGAAGCTCTACTATGAGCTGCCCCAGGATCTGCCTGCAAACGGAGCCTATCGTTTACGGTATGAATCATATTTAGAGGACCCGCGACGAATTGCGGAAGGAACATTTGGCTCATGGTAGTAGGAGCAGCTAATGAGTGAGGACGACGCGACGTTTCGCAGCGCGACCAGAAGACTACTATTTAAAGATCCTGAGAAGGTGCAGGATATTCCCGGTGCAGGTCGATCTGCAGCAGAGGAGTCCGATAAGCACGTTCGCGTCAAAGTAACTATCAATCTAGATGGCGATGTGATTTCGCACTTCAAGGCTCGTTCCAAAAAAGAGGGGATTCCCTACCAAACCCTAATCAATCAGACGCTACGCGAGCACATGGCCGGTTCTCGTCCGGAGCAGCTTGCTTCTCGTGCGGCAGAGATCTTGCTTGAAGATCAGGAGTTTCTCGACGCACTTGCCATTCGCCTCAAGGAGACTAAATGAGCATTACGTTTTTCTCCGATGGTGGTGGCATTCGTGATTCGCATGCCGCAGCAGCCTGCATTGTTGAGAACGATGAGGGTGAGCGTGCGCGTCTGATAGCGTATCTAGGTGGCGCGACAAACAATGAAGCGGAAATTACGGCGGGTTTGCTTGGCTTTGCTTTTCTGAAGGCAATTCAGCTACCCGTAAAAGACGTAAAATGGGTAGCCGATAGCGAATATGCCTTAAAGAGTGCGACAGGCTATATTTTTGGCTGGCAAAAGAATGGCTGGAAAACCGCTGCGAAAAAGCCAGTGAAGAACCAAGGTCTTTGGAAGAGCTTTTTGAGTTTAAGCAAAGGCATTAAGATCTCATCAGAGCATGTCCGAGGACACACGGGGCACCCAGAGAACGAGGCCGTGGATTCAGCTTCAACGTGGGCGCAACGTTATGCTGAGGATTTGCTCGCTGATGGTGATTCTGGAGCGTGGGTTGAACCTCTTGAAGACGGAGAGCTTTGGTTACTTCTTGACGCGCGAGAGTTCATCGCTGAGCTACGATCCGACGGTGACGCGCAGCCAAGTGAAGAGCAGCGCTTGTTTCTCGCACATGCCTTGTCTGAACTTGAGGTAGTGGGATTCGAGCAGTTTGCATCTGATGCACCTTCCAAAGAAGCGCCAGACAAGGACGAGATGGTACGCCGCAAGATTGGGAAAAAACTAACAGCTCTTGCAAAGGACACAAAAGCGCTCAGTGACAAAAGCGAGGCCAAGTCGCTTCAGTCAGCTCTTAATCAGATCATTCGCGATTTTGAGCTAGGCTCGTAGCTTAAAGACCCTCCTCGGAAGCCAGAGTATTCTCGATACTATTTGGCCCGAGACTATCAATCTCCTTCTCTAGCTCAGCAGCAAGAGCATTTCGGCTGTTTGGCTTACTGTCTCTTTCAATAGCCTTTTCAAGTCGGGCAGCTTCAGTACCTGCTTTTTGCGTAGAATCGAGATGTTCAAAAAAGGTAAGCACTGTCTTATACGCTTCATTAATTTGCGTGATGCGGTTAATTCCAGCCGTGACGAACGTCTCTCCAAGCCGAGCCATTTTGGGAAGATTGAGAGTCTCAATCGTTTCCACCCAAATGTTTTTTGCTTCATCAAGAGTGGCACCGCGCCGCAGACCAAGCACAGTAAGTGCTCGTTCCACATCATCTGCACAAATTTCACAGCCTTCAGTCATTTCCTCTCGTGCTCGATGGAGACGCTCTTCGAGAGAGTCTTCACTTAGTTCACCGACTAACTGATCTGCGCCTTCAAAGCTGAGAAACTGCTTAAGTCGAGGATGGAGTAATTCGTCAACACCACTTCCAGCGACTTCAAGGCGTCCACGCCGTTCTGCCATTACGGACTGAAAAATCTTTTTACTTTGTTCCGTAGAAATTTTAAGACGACGAGCTACCGCACTGAGGTAGGAAGCTTCTTGAGATGAGACGAAGCGATCTGAGGCAACCACGTCGCATACAATGCGAAAAATTACCGGGGCTGTCGTGTCTGCATCTGTTCCGAGGGACTCGTATAAATTTCGACACTCCTCAAACATGTTAAAGGTGCCGTCATCATTTTCAATGGCTACTCCGACATCAGCGATGAGTTCTGGCATGCCGATCTTATCCAAGGTGATTGCGAGCTTCTCTCGCTCTTCTTTTCCGAGGGTGCCATCAATACTCATCGCGCCGACAATGAGTTTCCCAATATGTTGGCTCTGTGTGCTCATGCTCTGCTCCAAAAACCGGACTCAATAAAACAGGGTCCAAGCTGAATAAATCCAAAAACTTAGC
>CAYGNZ010000559.1:0-2451 GCA_964351345.1 uncultured Bdellovibrionales bacterium
TCCACGGGCTACAAACGTAACGTCCTCACCGTTACGAGCCAATAGACCACCAAAGTAGCCGCCAACACCTCCAACTCCTATTACTGCGATTTTCATACACTCTGTTGAACCATATCTTCGTTCGTATCTTACTTCGATTGATTATCCTACATTAAAACCACACGCACGTACGAAGGCAGCAAAATCATCGCGCTGAATCTTGGAGTACTGCCGAAACTTATCTTCACTCCAGCCGTAATCTTCGCGTAAACCGAAGGTTCCTGTATCTCTCTGTTGTTCGTAAGGCCGTGTTTCATTCCTCCGCGTGTCGTATTCGGCTAAATTCTCGTCGAGGGAGCTGCCGTCGTAGGTATTCTCGTGAAGTGTGGCTTTTAAACTCAAACGCGGACTAAGTGGCTCAAAACAACTCGCATAACCCAGCGTTAAGCCACAGACCGGGAACACCCATTGAGGCAGTTTGAGTATTTCTCTTATCGCCTCGCAGTGATCACGAATTTCACTAATCGGACAGGCTCCCAGACCGAGCAAGGTAGCAGCCTGGAGAAAGAGCGAGAGTTGTATCGCCGAGTCGACGCTTGCGTTAAAGAAGGAATCAAGATGATTGTTGGGAAAAGCAGCATTTCTTACTTCAAAACAACGCTGCAAGCGCGAATGGTCTCCACAGAAAACCAAAAATTCTGGCGCTGAAGCTATCCAGGAAGAGCCAGGCATTAGGTCATAAATCTGCTGACGCAGAGTAGGGCAGGTCAGCCGGATGATACTCGCTTGCTGCAGACCGCTTTTTGATGGTCAGCTAACCATAATCCGACATAGTAGCTGCCCAAGATCACTTGGCACCCCCTTGTCCTGATAGTCGCGGCAGACACTTCGCTCTAGAATCGCGGCCAAAGCTTGAGGATGTTCTAGGTGTTTGGGCAAGGCCACGCTTTCACCGAAACGCTTTGCCAGAGCGCGTTCTATTCGCGATAGTTCTTCAGACATATGCTGACACCTCATTGTTGCTTTCTTGGTCTCGGTAGCGCTCACGCAGACGAAGGCAAACACGCGAGCGTCTGTAGGCTTACTGACTAGTTCTAGCCTCACAAGGCGCACCACGCCTAATGACTGATAAGAAACCTTATCGGGCAAATTAGGTCTATACAGCTCTCAGAAGCCGCTCAGGCGGTCCTGAGCTAGAACGTCGAACTACGCTAGACTCGCCCACATAATCTCATACATCTCCCGGTGCATGCGAATAATGTGCTGATTCTCGATTATCATCCCCAGATACGGCGGCTCAAACTGATGCAAAAACACTCGCCTCGGCACGATTACCAAGTTCGTGGTTAAGAGCGATGATTTCGGTAAGATTCGGGTTTGCTCATTAGCCTTTCTTCTTTCTCCTAATCGCTCACGCGCAAGCTTTCCTTCGCACAAGATCATTCTTACCCGTATCGGCATCCGCCCACGTCGCGAAAGAAATGTCTGAGCGAACTGCTCTGAGATTAATGGCTGCCAGCGCTCCATATTACTCAGCACCATATAGTCCTCATCTGGACGCACTCGCTCCAGCATCTCCCAGTACGCACTCTCAACCTGAGCAATCCCAGAAATATGACGAATCACGCTATCTGAACTGGCGAACTGATGTAACGACTGGAGATACGGCAAGGTCTGGAGAAACTCCGTTCGCTGCTTCTCAAGTAGCCGCTCGAGCGCAGTAGGATCTTTGGCGACAAGCTGTTCCTTTGCGCCACGCAACTCCCACTGCACAAGCCCCCTACTGAGCAAGGATTCAATCACGTGATAGACCGAGGTGCGCTTGACCATAGAGAGCCGAGAGAGCTCTTGCACACTAGAAGGCCCACTCTGAAGCGCAGCTAGATACACTGCGGCTTCTTTCTCACTTAAACCGAGTCGCTCCAAATTCGCTCGAAGAACTGCTTGCTCCATAGACCCCTTGTCGAAAGTTTCGACAAAATAATTATCATTACAATGTAACAGGTTATGGGCTGATTTTGGCAAAATGTCGACACCATTAGCGTAAGGCTACGATTTTGGTAGGCTTTCTGTGATTAAGGACCATTGAGGTGTGCCGTGATGAACGTTTACTTAAATTTGCAATATTTCCTTCTCCTACTTCTCTGGAATGTCACGCTTTGCAACTCTGCCGTAGCAGAGCCCGAGCGAGTGACTATCGGTGGCTCATATGTGCTCTCTGTGCTGCCACTTCTTGCCAAAGAGCAGGGAATTTTTCACCGCCATCAACTTGAGGTGGACTTCAAACGAATTCGCGTGGGCAAGCTCGCAATGGATGCGGTGGTGAGCGGCGCGGTGGACTTCGCTGCGGTGGTAGATACGAACTTGGCCGTAAACAGTTTTCACTCCTCTAAACTCAGAGCAATCGCGACAATCATTAGCGGCTACGACAGTGGTATTGCGTATAGACATCCAGAGATTGTCCGCTCATTT
>CAYGNZ010000560.1:0-2449 GCA_964351345.1 uncultured Bdellovibrionales bacterium
CCCTGCGCTGAGCCGCTAGCTATCGCGTATTCTAGGGCGAGATACTGTTCCCTCTAGTCTTTCTCTATCTTTTGACTCAAATATCCAATTCTACAGGCTTCCCAAGGGGTCTACTACCTTGAGATTTTTAGCAATAGACAGTTTAATCGTCTCAGAGCAGAATTGTGGCGATTGAAAAATTGCTCTCGGCAACGTACTGGCCGAACCAAGAGCTAGAGAAGTCATACACGAATTATTTGATGGTAACGAAAGTGTCGGAAAGGAGAGGGTAATGCCGAAAGTTTTAAAAGTCCGCGACGTGATGGAGCGAGAGGTTATTTCTATACATCCAACAACGACTTTAGAAAATGTCTGGAATACCTTCCGTCGAAATCACATCAGTGGTGCGCCCGTGGTTGACTCTCAGAAGGGGCTTGTCGGGGTTATTTCTCAGACTGATATTGTAAGCGAGGCATTTCTCGGCGGACATCAAGATAATCGCACCGGAAGCTACTACATCGATTATCCGTTTTGGGACATTGAGGACGCTGAGGATTCTCTGAAGAAGCTCAGTGAAACTACCGCAGAGGATGTGATGAATCCCAACGCCATTACGGTAGCGCCTGATGATGAGGTATCACGTTGCGCGGTGTTGATGCGCTCAAACCATGTGCATCGTGTGTTAGTTGTAGAAGGTGTGAATGTGGTCGGCATTGTGACCTCACTGGGCTTACTACAAATCCTCGAACAGCATTAATGCACTTTTCAGGCCCCCGCTAAGAGAAAGCCAAGTTCAGCATGTGCCAAGGTATTGTATCGTGGGTGACGGAGCAGCAGTATCCGATCACGCTGGAGATTTTGCTGTTCTATGTGGTATTTCTCGGACTTCCTGTACTGCTTGCTCTGCGTTGTCTCCGCAACCCGAGCTCGAATCTAGCCCCCACGGCGAGTCCCTTAGAAAGCCGTGCTCCTGCCCCAGCGAGCGTTCTGCAATGGTTCGGCTTTTTTGTGATACTGCTGGTACTCTACGCTTTGTATTTCGTTCCTAAAGTAAATGGCGTGATCGACCTTTTTCATGAGGGAGAGTTCATTGTGCCTGCCTTTCAGGCCCGCTTCGGTCTTCAGCCGATTAGCGATATCTACTTACAGCACGGATTTGGGCGGAACTATTTGTGGTATGCGCTCTCACAAGAATTGTTTGGCGAAGGTTTACTAGGGTTTCGTTATCTACGTCAGATCCTCGAACCTCTGGCCTATATCGCGCTATTTTGTCTTGGTTTTTCCGCATTTCGCTTCCGCGTGCTGACAAGTGTGGCGCTTGTAGTCTTACTTTCTGGATTTGAATACTGGGTTGGTTTGCGACAAGGTTTTGGCGTCTTTTCTATTGCTGCGTTTCTCTGCGCTCTTCGCGCGCACGCTCAGGGTGCTGCGCAAGCGAGTAGAGCATGGGCAATACTTGCTGCTTTTACTGCTCTGTTTACCTTTGGCTTTAGTACTGAGATTGGACTCTATGTCCTCGCGACGACGTGCTGTTCTTTGCTTACCTTGTTGTTAGCTTCTCCCCCTGAAGTAAAGATAAAGAGTCTGGCAAAGGTATACATTGGTGTACTTGTTTTGCTCTTTAGCCTACTAATTTGTCTGCTACTCCTGCGTGGACAGTTTTTCTCAGCCCTGGAGAATCTCAGTGAACAGATACTCTGTCAGGCGAAACTCTGGGGTCTGCCCTACGTGAGCCCCGTGGAGCTGCTGCGAGAGATGATTGATATCCGTTCTCTTGAAGACTTTGGGCAGTTCCTGCGCAGTACGGCGTTCCGAATGTGGTTGCCTTTGCCCGTGCTCTTACTCTCGCTCTATTGGCTTATCAAACGAGCGAGAGCAGGCGAGCATGTTAGTTTTGCTTGGCAAAGCTTTTTGGTGCTCTACCTTGGCGCAGTGTTTTTCTACCGGACCGCACTTGGACGAAGCGACTATGGTCATTGGATTGATGGCAGTTTTTTTGTCTGGGTACTGCTGCTGTTTCTATTTGAGGATTGTTTCGTCTCGCTGATCTCACTCTCTCGTGCCTCTATTGAGAAGCGTTTTGCTACTTGGCTTAGACGCTGCGCCCCGACGCTTGCTATTCTTAGTAGTCTATTATTGCTTTTTATTTATAGTTTTCGTCCTCTTGAGCGCTTCTCAGAGCGTGTCTCTCTGCTTCTCTCGGGTGAAACTTTCCTGAGCTACTCCTCCATTGCGGCAGAGAAAGAGGAGAAATATTTTCCAAAAGCACAGTACGCCGAGGTGCAAGAGCTTAAGTCCTTTATCCAGGAACTTACCGAAAACGATGAAGCTATCTATGATTTCAGTAACCAGCCGTTACTGTATTACTTTAGCGAACGCCCGGTGGGTTCCCGACTCTACCAAGGGAGCTATGCCGCAACTCCAGCTCAGCAGCAGGAGGTTATTGACGATTTAGAAACCCTTGGAGTAC
>CAYGNZ010000561.1:0-948 GCA_964351345.1 uncultured Bdellovibrionales bacterium
CGAAACACTTCAGGGGCAATTTCTCTTTTCATACACTCACCTCCTCACTGAGCTTCGCAAAGGTTAGGCGTGTTACTTCTTTTGGTCAAATTTCAGCCCGATGCACCCCATTCGCCTGATTTATTGTATTCCGAACGTTCATTTTGATGCTTAGCCACAAATTGTTTCGTTAGCATTAAAGAGTAATCGCTCTTTGATTTTGTCGCTGGGTAATCACGATCAACTTGCCTCTGAAGCGAAATGCTCGTTTCAGGTGCAGGTGTTCTGACTACGGTTTTTTATTTTTTTCTGGTTTTTTTCTTTTGGCTAAGCCTGCAAGCTTGCGGACGCCCTTGGAGAGGTTGCGCTTTCCAAGGGCGGTCGCAATTGACCCCGCCCATTCTTCGCTCTCTAAAGCGAACTTTGGGCGCACGCGTCGAGCTTGCAAGGACCCACTTGGACCTCGCAAAGCTCGGCGCGTGCGCCCGCTAGATTGTTGTTTGTCTACTGTTATGCTTTTCGATTTGTTCAAGGATGTCTCTTTCACATTGGTGAAAGAGTTGGGGTTCATGGATGAACCAAAAGGGAAACATGAGGTTTCCCAGGTGCAACCTGCACCATTTTTTTGTTTACGATTAGCTTAGTTCTACCAGCAGATCCTTTCCTTCTTCTTGATACTTGCGGCCACAATCTTTGCATTGCCAGGCCCCGTCTGCCTCTTCAGTCAGCAAAATTCCGCAGTGGCAGGCCCAGGCACGGCGCACCGCAGGCACGCCGAGCATCACGGCAAACGCCGGGACATCTTTCGTCACGACCGCTCCCGCGCCAATCAGCGCAGACACTCCAAGACGTACTCCGCAGACGATGGTCGCATTTGCACCAATTGAGGCTCCACGACAGACCAGTGTTTTTTTGTAGTCATCAGAGGTGTTACGAGGAAATGCAGAACGTGGAGTAAGCACATTAGTG
>CAYGNZ010000561.1:958-2448 GCA_964351345.1 uncultured Bdellovibrionales bacterium
CCATACTTGGGCCACAAAACACATCATCCTCAAGCTCAACCCCCTCATAGATTGAAACATTGTTTTGGATTTTTACGTTATTCCCAATGCGAACATTCGGGGCAACATAAACGTTTTGACCAAGGGAGCAGTTCTTACCAATCACTGCGCTGCCGCAGACATGGGAAAAATGCCAGACTTTTGTGCCCTCACCGAGGCTTGCGCCTTGATCCACACGTGCATCTTCGTGAACAAAGTATTGTGTCATTGGAGACCTATCGTCTGTTGAGAAAAGGATGGGCATCAAAAGAGGAATTGACCACCTCTAACTCCCGAAGCGAATGAACGAGCTCAAGCGCAGGACGCGCATCATCAACACCGTAGCCCCGTCCTGCTAAAATATCTTGATAGACCATGGTATGTAAGTCCGTGAAGCCACCTGAGAAATCAAACTCCTCTCCGTCAATCTTGAGCGAGCGGTAGGCGAACTGATCTTTATCGGCCAAGCCTGCTGGCAAATCATCTTCCTCCACCGAGAGAAACCAGCGAACTCTTGCTCTCTCCAAATCAATGCAACCGGCAATTCGCCGAGGATCGCTAAGATGGAGAATCGCTCCCTCAACGCCGCCAAAAAGCCAGATCAGCATATCGAAAAAATGAATACCGATATTCATTGCCACACCACCGGACTTTTCCATCGAGCCCTTCCAGGAGTACTTGTACCAAGCTCCGCGTCTTGTGACATAGCTCAGCACAACCTCCGCTTTATTTCGCAGTGGCTCAGCCTCAAGTTTTTGCTTTAGCGCGGCTACTCCGGGGTGCAGTCGAAGTTGTAAGACGTTGTAAATGCGTTGTCCTGTTTCCTCTTCTAGTTGCACCAGAGACTCGAGATTGCGAGGTGTAATAATAAGCGGCTTTTCACAAATCGCGTCCGCTCCAGCGCGAAGCGCTAAGCGAACATGAGCATCATGAAGGTAATTCGGCGAGCACACACTAAGGTAATGAGGGCGATCCTCAACCGGTCCTCGGCGCAGCTTCTCAAGGTGTCGATCGAAGCGTTCTATTTCGGTAAAAAACGCCGCTTCAGGGAAATAGGAATCAATCACGCCGACAGAGTCATGCGGATCGCAAGCAGCAATCAATTTGTTTCCCGTCTCTTTAATCGCCTTAAAGTGCCGAGGCGCGATAAATCCAGCAGCGCCAACCAAGGCGAAATTCTTCGATGTCATAGTGCAGTACCTCTGTAAATTGCACTGACAATTAGCCCTTTGGCAGGCTTGCCGTCAAGTTGCATAAAATGACTATGTTTTTCGCTTCTCAGAGAAGTAAAACACTTCCATCGCCAGGCTTTTTAGGCGCTTTGAGGCAGGCATCCCTTGGTCACTCCTTGAGCGAAGCTACTGTTCATCGCAAGGGGTAAAGTGCTAACAATTATTTTTGTAAGCAGTAGTGTCCTCAATCGACCAGCGCTTTATGCAAACTCAACACATGGTCATTATTGGAAACGGAAT
>CAYGNZ010000562.1:0-2443 GCA_964351345.1 uncultured Bdellovibrionales bacterium
CAGGGGCGAGTGATTTTGTTGCGAAACCAATTGGGCAACGGGCGCTGTATGCGCGTATTCAAAGTGTGCTGCCAAGTTCGTTTTCATCGAAAGACTCACAATTGGACTGAAGAGAATGTCGAATCAACGCTTAAAAGATCAACGAGAACAACTCCGACGCAGCCTTGAACGTCGGAAGCAAGCGGTCGTACATCATCTGGCCAAACGTTTCTATCAAGCGCTCTATGAGCATCGCAGCGCCGTCGAAGTCTCAACAGAGAAATCCGACTGGATTCCAATTGAGTCTTTGTCACAATTGCGTAGTCATGTCGGTGGACGTTTTCAAAATTTAAAGCAACGCTGGATTGCCGCTGGATTTCCGTTGCGGGAGCATCGGGGTGACCGAAGTGATACGGGCGAGGTAAACGAATCGGAATGGTTTGAACTTGCTTCTTGGATCGCAAAACAAGGCTACGAGTCGCGCTTAATCTATGAAGAAGAACAAGACGCATTGTTTGAATTGCGCCAAATCACCGCAGATCAACAATGAGATCGATCGGATCAACGCGGTTTGGCCCTCGCGAATTCAACAGGGCTGGAAGAACGTCAAACAAAAACAAAACACACCTCGAGCCACGGTAATGGCGATTCTCAACGCTTAAGTAGCACTTTTGTCCCTGATAAAGTGGATAACAGTAATAAACTCAGCCCCTTGGCGTAAAACCGCAAACAAAAAGAGCAAATCACTAAGATTTGCCCTAGTTTTAGGGGAATTCGTGAAAGCGCCGAGATTGATCGCCTCCGGACGTCAAAAATATAAGCTTCGTCTTAAGTTGTAGGTCCAATGTGACGTGTAAATGAGTAGAGTAATTACTGCTGCTTACTTCAAAAGTCTCTGAATTGCGTTTCAGATTCTGCGCGAAGAACGCAACGTCGTTTTCTTTTTTTGATCCCGACGTGCGCGAGTAGAAGACAGTATGAAAAGGAGAAACTCGAAATGCTGGGTGATTTACCATCCGTATCAGGGCTAGGCGGAGCGAGACAAGATGACTCCATCCCCGCAGCGATAACCGATATCGGTTGTGAAAGAGAAATCAATGAAGACCGCTACGCGGTTATCGATTCGCCTGCGGGCCGAGCGTGGGTCGTATGCGATGGTATGGGAGGTTCTCTGGGAGGAGAGCTTGCCGCGCAACTCGCTATCGATGCGATTCGGCGCGCATTAGAGTCGAGAGACTTCGAAGATGGCGGTAGCGCAATTCGTTTCGCGGTTGAAGAAGCAAATCGTACAATCGTTCTTCGTCGACAGAACCCCGCATTTAGTAGCATGGGCACAACCATTGTGGGTGCCTTGATTCAAGGCGATGAAGTCGTGATCACTCACGCCGGTGATTCGCGAGCGTATCTTGTTCGCGACGGCGAGCTTCAGCAGCTCACCGTGGACCATACGTATGTCCAAGATTTAGTGGAGCGTGGAGCCATTAGTGCAGAAGAAGCACTCTCTCATCCACAGTCTCATGTGCTTACCCGATGTTTGGGAGCAGAGCCAAGACTTGCGCTTGAAGCGCAACAGTACTGGATTTGGGATGTCAGTGCCGAAGAGCCTGAAGACCGACTCGTTCTTTGTAGTGATGGCCTCTACAGTCTCGTTACCGAAGAAGAGATAGCCAGTGCGGTGACAAGTCGCTCCCCGCAAGACAGTTGTGTGCACCTTGTAGAATTGGCAAAGGAGCGCGGTGGTTTCGATAATATCACCATCGCAATTCTACCTCTGGGTGGGCAACTGCATGAAGAACAACCCCGTGGCAAAGGGTCGGGCCTCGCGAAATGTGCAAGCACCGTATGTATCGCGCTCCACAAACTTGAGCATGGGAAAACGAATCGCACTAATGGCAATTCTCTTGCTGCTCGGTGCGCTCGTTGCCTCCGTATTCGTGTTATTTAGTATCGCAAAGTAGAGTCATTTCGGCGTCTTTTTTGTTTTTTAGTAAGAGAGGAAAATTGGTTTTGGAGATATGGAAATGAATGAAGATAAATCAATGGTAGATGAGCAGAACGGTGTGGCGGCCGACGAGGGTGATGAGCGGCAGGCGACTGCTTCCCGTGCACGGAATCGAACGGTGATGCTTACTCCGGAAATGACCGGTCAGGTGCGCGCACTGTTGCACCAAGATCCTTCCCAATACGTAGAAGAAAGCAGCGAGGACCCTTTGGAAGATTTTCTTCCACCTCTTGTTGATTGGGATGCACAAGATCAGGAGCCTCAAGCAGCAGACAGCGCTGATGCTTTCGAACCAGATGCTCCCGCGCAGGAGGCATTTGTGCAGGAAGAAGAGGCACCCGCGTTTGACCCGATGACTATGATAGCGCCTCCGGTGAAGCCTGAGCCGCCGGTGCAGCGTGAATTGCCGCCAATGACATCTCGGCCGCAAACACGTCCCGCGGAACCACAAGCGGCAGCACC
>CAYGNZ010000563.1:0-2436 GCA_964351345.1 uncultured Bdellovibrionales bacterium
CGCCCCGTGGTGTACACCTCCTGGTGTTCAACAAGGATAAGCAGATCATCGAGTTCACGATCGGCAATTTTTGCTTCGAGCAAGTTCGTCTGAACACTCAAAGTAGAGGAGTATTCCTCAGGTCCAAGACGATCGATTATTTGAACAAAGCTCATGATAATTTACTTGTCGCTCTTCTAATCATTTCGCATCAGCACCGCGAACACCTACAGCCAAACTTGTCTACGCCAGAAGTAGGACTGGATCTTCAACGAGTCGTTTTAATTCGGTTATAAACTCGCCCGCGATCACGCCGTCGATGATTCGGTGATCCACAGAGAGTGTCACGCGCATGGTCTGACCGATTACAATCTCACCGTCGCGAATAACTGCTTCTTCTTGCATTCCCGCAACGGCAAGAATAGCGCCCTGCCCGGGATTAATTATTGCGGTGAAGTCCTCCACCTTCGAGCGACCGATATTAGAGATAGAAAAGGTCCCACCGACCAGATCATCTGCTTTCGGTCGTCCCGATCGTGCTCGCTGCACCAATGTGTTTGCCTCAGAGATCACATCAGCCAAGGGTAGTGCGTCCGCTTGCTTCACCACGGGGATAAGTAAACCATCGGGAAGGGCGGTGATAATGCCAATATGGATTTCTGCGGGCTGCACAAGGCTATTATCTTGAAAGCGAGCGTTAATTCTTGGATTGGCTTTCAATGCCAGGGCCACTGCTTTAATCATCAGGTGATTGTAGGTAATACCCTCATACTGAGGATGCTGCTTCAGACTCGCGCGCATTTTTACTAAGGCATCCATCTCAAGCTTTCCAGAGACGTAAAAATGCGGAATCTCGGTCATGCTCTGCACCATGCGCGATGCGATTGTTGCACGCATTTTCGAGAGTGGCTGTGTGCCTGCCTGAACCGGAGAGGGACTCGGGGCTGCGGGAGGAGCCGCTGGAGTTGGCGGCTGAGGAGAAGGTGCGGCAGCTTTCTGCGTTGCGGGCTGAGCTTGAGTGCTTACCTCCTCAGCACCGAGACTGCGGCCGAGAGCTGACTCAATGTCACGCTTTACAATTCGCCCACCTTCTCCCGTACCACGAATGCTTGCGTAATCAACGCCGTGAGTTTGAGCGAGGTTCTTAGCGAGCGGAGAGATCTTCACTCGCTCATCACCATTAAGGGAACTGGATGCAACCGGCGCGGGACTGGGAGCTGCCTGCGCGGCAGGACTCGGGGTAGCTGCGGGAGCTGGATCTGGAGCCGGTGCGGGGCTTGGTTCCGCTGCTGCTTGTGGTTTCGCTTGAGGGCTTTCGGACGGCGCACTGCCTTCAACTGACTCACCTTCTTCGCCAACATGGGCAATTATCGAACCGACTTTTACGGTAGTACCCTCCGGAGAGTGAATTTTAAGTAGTACGCCCTCATGAAAAGACTCGATCTCAAGATCCGCTTTATCAGTCGCAACCTCCGCAAGCGCATCCCCACGCTCTACTCGCTCACCGACCTGTTTATGCCAGGTCAGAATCGTTCCCTCATCCATGGTATCGCTAAGCTGCGGCATGGTTATTTCAATTGCCATTCATGAACTCCTTAAATCACTCATGTATTTCAAAAATTCTCTCGCGAGCTGCAGTCTCCCCTGCTTGAGGTGCTGGACCGCCGTGGAAATTTGTTCGGCACTCGCTAATGGAAACCACTTTGATATCTTCGCCAGGGTGTTTAATTTCGTTCAATTCCTTGCGAGCGCAAGTAGAAAATCCCCGACGCGCCATAGTAACAAAATATCTACAGAATTCTACAGCCCAGTAGTAGCGATTTCTGCACAAGTTAATTCACGCTATATTGCTCGTTTTCTGATGGGAAGTACCAAGCATTTATCAGCTTTCTCTGGCTGAATCTCAACGAGGAAGCACTATAGAACTGAGATCCTGTTTTTGCTATAGATTTCCCACTATGAAACTAAAGATTATTGGAGCCGGCCTCGCCGGCAGTGAAGCCGCATGGCAAGCAGCCCAGAGAGGTGTTGCAGTTCAGCTCTATGAAATGCGCCCGGGCTCAACGACGAACGCACACAAAACCGCATTTTGTGCCGAACTGGTGTGCTCGAATTCCTTTCGCGGCGCAGGCCTACACAATGCCGTTGGCCTGCTTAAAGAAGAACTGAAGCTTTGGGATTCTCTGATCATGCAAGCTGCCCTTGCCAATGAGGTGCCCGCTGGCGGTGCGCTCGCTGTTGATCGCGATGGCTTCAGTCAGTTTGTTCACCAAAAAATCTCGGAGCATCCGTTAATCGAGTTGCAACATTGCGAAGTTGAGTCTTTACCCAGCGTAGACCCGTCATCACCTCTGATTATCGCAAGCGGCCCGCTCACCAGCACCAAGCTAACCAAAGAAATTGAGAAACTCACCTCAGAAGATAACTTGGCGTTTTACGATGCAATAAGTCCGATCT
>CAYGNZ010000564.1:0-1518 GCA_964351345.1 uncultured Bdellovibrionales bacterium
GCCTGCGACTTTTGGCGCGGCTTCACCGCGCGGGCCTGTTTTTCAACAGGCCCTTCTAGTGGGACACTTCAGAAAACCTAGGCTTCTGCGGCCAAATCCGAAGCGAGTCTTGTTCACGGCTAAGTAGATGCAATAACTAACAAAGACGAGCTTTGTACGAATACATGCGTATTATCGCCTTGACTTTACCACTGATTATCTAATGTATTGCTCAAAATAACGTTTCAGCTGCTCTGAGGAGGCCCGGGGAGCGGCGCGTATCCCGTTTTGTAGTCCGACGCACACAATCAACAATTAGGTCATTTTTTATGGCAAAGACATCGCAAGCAGTGAAGCTCAAACGCCCAAGCGAACCTTGGGGACCCCAGAAAAGTGACACGATTTCGGAGGACTTTCCGCTGCCCTCAAAACCCAGTGCTTCGCACTACGTGGGCATCTTTTGCACCGCCGCCTCCGTCCTGCTTTTAGAGCTGGCGTTAACCCGAATATTCTCCGTTCTGCTCTGGGCACACCTCGCGTTCATGGTGGTTGGCTCAGCGCTGTTTGGATTCGGACTAAGCGGCGTATTCCTCGCGCTGAGAAAACCCGCAAAGGGAGAGAAGCTGCGGTATGAACTCAGCCTGCTTTCCCTGCTTATGTCCGCAGCGATGCTCATCTGTTATTTGGTTATCACCAAAGTACCCTTTGAGATGTGGAGCTTTCAAGAGGACTCCCGCAACTACCTCTACTTGGCAGTTTGGTACCTGGCGCTGGTGGTTCCCTTCTTTCTAGCCGGACTGATCATCGCTAAGCTTCTCAGCAGCTTCACCAAAGAAAGTTCAAAACTGTATGGGGTCGACCTTATCGGCGCCGCTGCCGGCTCTCTGCTGCTCATTCCGCTCATTCCCCGCTTCGGCGGAGAGGGCACGGTCGCTGCTGCTGCACTGCTTGCGGTGGTAGGCGGACTTGCGTACGCACCACCGTCCAAACGAGTCCTTCGCGGGATGCTGGCCCTCGCATGCCTTGCGCTGGCCCTTTTGACGCCGAAAGCGAAGGAAGTGCTGCCGCTTGAAGTCCATCAGCACAAGCGTCGGTTCAATACGGCTGCTGCCTGGAACCATATTTACGACACCCGCTGGAGCACCTTGTCGCGCGTCGACATCGCCTACCACAAAGACGATGTGCTCGATATTTGGATCGATGGCGGGACAAACGAATCGGCGATTCTCAAATGGTCCGGAGATCTTTCGAAAACCGAACCACTCCGCTGGTCTACCATCGGCGCAGCCTATGATTTAAAACAGGGATCTGAGCCGCAGGCGATGATTATCGGACCGGCCGGCGGAAAGGAGGTGCTCTTTGCCCTCTCGCACGGGGCTGCGCACGTTGATGCTGTGGAGATGGACCCGTCTATTGTTCGGCTGGTAAACGAGCCTCGCTACGCGAAATTCATGGGCAACTTGTATCAGCACCCGAAGGTCAGCCTCCACAACGACGAAGGTCGATCGTTTTTACGACGGCAGCCCGCGGAGCGCTACG
>CAYGNZ010000564.1:1528-2430 GCA_964351345.1 uncultured Bdellovibrionales bacterium
TCAGTCAGTCAACAACTACACGCCGATCGCGATGAACGCCGGCGCCCTAAACCTTTCTGCGGCGTTTTTGATGACCAAGGAAGCGATTGCTGACTATCTCGATCACCTCAGCCCCAACGGCGTGCTCGCCCTCCATCGAGGCGCAGCACTTCGTATTGCCATTATGATCATGGAAGTGCTGCACGAGCGAGGCATCGAAAACCCGGAGCAATACCTGCTCATTTCTTCCGGTGAAGTACCGTACTTTGACGGCATTCTTTTAAAGAAGCAGCCGTGGAGTGAAGCGGAAGTAGCAAAGGTAGCAGCATACCTCGACGGACGGCCGCTCCAAGGCGGCAGAAAGTTTCTTTGGAATCCCTTGGCCCCTGCCGACTCTGCTCCTATTTTTCGCAAAGTCTTGCAGACCAAACCCGACGAACTCTCGCAATACTACGAGAGCTTCGGTGTTCGATTGTCGCCGCCTACCGACGACTGGCCTTTTGTGGAGAACTTTCTTCTCTACGGGAACGAGGAACTATCAACGGAACTCCCGAAAGAATTTCACTTCCGCAATGAACAAAAGTGGAGAGGCATGATTCCTCGAGGGGAATTTCCCTACCTGGCGATTCTCGCAGAATCAGCTTTGTTGTCTCTGCTGTTTGTCGCCGCGCCTCTGCTGCTCTTCGCACGACGCTCTATTACGCACCCTGGATTTCGCGGGCTGCTTGCTTATTTCTCTTCGCTTGGATTTGGCTTTATCGTAATCGAGATCTGCTTGATGAAGCGCTACGTGCTCTTCCTCGGCAACCCGGCGTACTCAATCACCACCGTGCTGGTCGTTCTTCTCTGCGGCGCGGGTATCGGCAGCATGTTCAGCGGCAAAATACACCCGAAACACCCCGGCAAAGCTGCCGCAGTCGTTG
>CAYGNZ010000565.1:0-2039 GCA_964351345.1 uncultured Bdellovibrionales bacterium
ATGCCTGGTATCTTAGAAAGAGCAAACGCTCGTAAAGGATTCTTTGAGGAGTCGATGAGTAACTCAGCTCCGCTCACACTTTGTATTGCCCGAAACAGTGCTCGAGTGGCATCTGCATAGGCTTCAAAACGTGAAGTGCTTGTACGAAGTCTAGACCAGCCTTTTAATCGATGCGCCTCGAAGTACGCTTGATCCTCCATATAGGTCTCAAGTCGGTATCCCTCGCTCTCCCACTTTGAGCGAACCGCGTTCCAAAAACTACAGTTCGACGCCGCTTGGCCACAGGAACAAAACTGGTCCTTCTTCCAGCCATGCTCGGGCACCCCTGCCAGTTCACCGCAGCTTACGGCTAAAGGATGTCCACCAAGGACCGTATCAAGGACTGTAGAACCGCTCCTGCCAGCGCCCGCGACGAAAAGCACTCGTAGAGGAGAAGCAGCGGTTGAATCTTTTTCCATCGTTATTTCAGGCACTTACAGAGATTATGCACGCGCTAATCCTACACTAATTTGCCTAGAAAAACAATCTTTCCTGTGATTGAGCGATTAGCTCGGCACTAGAAATCATAGAGCTGATTGCAGGACATCCAAATGCCAACAATAGAAAACTCTGGCCTACTAGGACAAGCAAGCCTCCGTGCTGAAAGGCTGCCGCATGTTGCGTTCACCTCACCCCCTGTGCAGCTCAGCGAACATGCGATTGCTCGCGCAGCACGGTATGGCAGGGAATACGCCGTCAAAGAGGCTCCACGAAGCCCAAACCCAAAGCTAAGCGGCAATCATCTTCCAGAGCAGACGGCGATACGCTGGTTGAAGGACAGATACAAATGTAATCAGTTTGTTGGTGATGTGCTCTACTCAGCCGGATTCGAAATGCCGAGCTACAAAATGGCCGACGGCTCGGAACATTACGTCAATGCTGAGGCTCTGAAAAAGTTTGGTCGCCACTTTGACCCCATCACTTCCTTCACTGACCTCCAGGCTGGCGATTTGATCGTCCTCGATCGAATTAATGCCCGCGGCGAGAACGGCGCACATGTAGAAATCGTTACTCGATTTGACTCCGAGGCAGGTCTGCTCGAAATGGTTGGTGCGAGGCGTGACGGTGCATCAATAAAAAACCAAACAAGCCTCTATCGCTCGCTTCAATCGGCTGAAGGAAATCTCATCCGTGACGCTCAAGGAAGATTGACTGAAATTATTGTTCTTCGGCCAAAGCTACTTCGTCGTACCTTGAGCGGACGCTAGCGCTGAATGGTACGAGATCGTCTATTGTCGCACCGGTCGAGGAACAACATAATCTGAACCTCGACGACGCAAGACCCAAGCGAGCAAGCTGTTGCGCTCACTTGGCTGCACCGTAATCACTCCGTAGTTATCGGCTTGCTCATACTGATTCAAGTTCTCAATTCGCATGCTTCGCGCTGCGATAGTAAGCATTCTACCTTGGAGTAAGGACTGATCTGCTCGCGCCGCAGGATTTGGAGCTCCTAGCAGCACGTGCCCGTCGGAGCGTACCATAGAGAGGCTCGCTTCCGCGTCAGTAGTGCTGGGGTTGATCACAATCAGCTCACTCTCCTGCGCGAGGTAGGTGTTGTACGTCCCTCGCATTACGGTCCCCAGGGCTTGAATCGCAGGCACTCCATACATATACGCAACTTTTCCATCAATACGTTCGTAATGCATCGCCATCACGATAATGCTGTTGGTTCCCGAACCTCTCACCAGGGCAAAGCCGCGCTGCCCTTTACCTAAAAAGGTATCGCCTTCGGTAATCAAGTGAATGGAGCTTCGAGCAGAAAGTTGGTAGTGACCAGCAGAACGCTCTTGACCATCCTCGGTGTAAAACACGACAGAGACCTCACTTGAAGAGTCTAAGGTGTTTGTGATTTCTAGCACCGCGGATCCACTTCGTGTATCAAGTGGCACGGCAAGTTGTTCACCGGAACCGTGCAACGCATCAACCTGGAAAGCCGTATCGTATGACGCGTGATTGCCTGGATTATCATACAGGTAACGAATGTTGCGCACTTGAAAGAA
>CAYGNZ010000565.1:2049-2408 GCA_964351345.1 uncultured Bdellovibrionales bacterium
GGAGTTCGATGGGTGCCACGCAGCATGCCCCACAAGTGAACGACCAAATCTGTGGGCTGAAACATCGATTCGACCAGCCGGCTCAATCGATATTGCATCTACACCAAGATACGCTCCTGCGGCATCGTAGAAACGAAGTTCCCCTGTTTGCGGCGAGCTCTCTTGGTTAATGACCTGGATCCAGTTTGCGACTAAGTTGTTCTGATCTTCTGAACGCATGCTTGGATGAAAGGTATTGAATGGGACGAATTGGACTCCCATCTTGCCGTTACTCATTGGCATCGAAAAAGCAAATTCATAGCGCGAGTCGCTTGCCTGTTTGTAGAACACCATTCCACCATCAAGCGCTCCCTCTGTTC
>CAYGNZ010000566.1:0-2394 GCA_964351345.1 uncultured Bdellovibrionales bacterium
AGCGTGCACAGTTGCTTTGAAACACAGAGAGGAAATGCTCAGTATGCTGAGTTCGAGATCATGGAGAAGAGCTTGTTGCCTACCTTTTCGGCTCTGGAAGCACGTTTTCTCACCCCTCTTCGGCCAGCGTTGTAGATTCTACCCTTCCTGCTCTCAGTATGCGGCGGATGCGGTGATGGAGCACGGAGTGCTGCGAGGAGGTTTCCTTGCCCTTCGCAGAGTGCTGCGCTGTCATCCCCTGACTGAGGGTGGTTTTGACTATGTGCCGCAGGCAGCGCTGGCGCAGTCCGAACTCAAGCATACTTGCGTATGCGAGCAGGTGCCCGAACATCAATCAACTGGGCATCAATAAGAAAATTTTTAGCGAACGATTTTGAAATAAATAGGAAGACTAATGGACCAGATTGAAGAACGAGAAAATCAACGAAAAACTATCGCCGTGATGATCTGTCTTTTCGTCGGCTTTATGTATTTCGAAACAATCTGGAAGCCTTATTTTTACGGGCCAATAAACGTAGCCCCTCATAGTTCTTCAGAGACCCCCGCAGCATCTCCCAGCCCTACTCCGTCTCTTGTTGATCCAGCCCAGCAGTTTGTTGAATCAAGCGCTCCGGCAGTTCAGACAGGGGCTCCAGATGCGAGCGCATCTCCGCTGGCTCAAGCAGATGCAGCGAAGGCGCCAAATAGCTATCCTAGTGATGCTCGGATTGAAAACGGCGGCAGTTTTCGAGTGGTTTCTCAGGACCTTGATCTAACGATTTCAAAGCTTGGCGGGCGGATAACCAAAGCGCTGCTCCTGGCATATCCGGAGTCTTCCAGTGCTCCTGAGGTGCCGTTGAACATGGTGCATCACACCGAACATGCGCCCTACCCGCTTGGCCTCTATTCCGGAGGCGTAAACGATGCCTGGACGGAGTATGATGTGGTTTCTGGCCTCAGCGGAGGTGAGCTCGACTTACGAGGCAGCACTGCTCCTGCTCGAGTAGAGCTTCAGGGAAGCTTACCTGACGGTAGAACGATTACGAAGCGACTCACGTTCTCTCCTCAGGGTTTTGTTATTGATGTGGAAGTAAGTCTTAGCGCTCCTGATGCGAGTGAAAGCCGAATCGCTCTCGAATGGGCTCGGCTGCAGGAAGATACCGATACTTCCATGCTCAACCCCTACGATGCGAAGGGTTTTACCTGGTTTGACGGGGAAAAGGCCTTACGAACCCAATACGGGAAGTTCGAAGGAACTTCTCAGGAGCTTGGCCAAACAAGCTGGATCTCTCAGGGTGATAAATACTTCATGGCCGCTTTGCTTGCTCAAAAGGAGCCGGCTACCGCAACGGCCTTACGCACTGGCTCGCTCTGGCGTTCGCGTATTACGGGCAGTGATACCGCACTTCAAGCCCGCGTTTATATTGGCCCAAAGGCCTATGAGCGTCTCGATGCCCTCGGTTCGGAACTGCAACGCAATATCGATTTTGGCTACACCGGATTTATCGCCGCTCCCCTGCTCACGCTACTGCACGTGGTCTATAACGTAGTCGGCAACTACGGGCTTGCAATCGTGGTGTTAACTATCCTCGTTCGCCTTGCCTTGTATCCATTAGCTGCCGCCTCCTTTAAGCAAATGCGCGCAATGCAGGATATGAAGCCTGAAATTGATCGCGTCCGAGAACAAGTCACCGATAAGCAACAACAACAGATGGAACTCATGGCGCTCTACAAAAAGAAGGGCGTGAATCCTCTCGGCGGCTGTTTGCCGATAGTGCTGCAAATGCCTATATTTATTGGACTTTATTCTGCCTTGATGCTGTCTGTAGAGCTACGTAATGCTCCTTTCGCCTTTTGGATAACTGATCTCTCCGCTCCTGAGAAGCTCATGGTTGGCGGAATCGGTATTCCGGTGATGGTAATACTTTTTGTGATATCAATGATGGTGCAGCAGTGGACCACACCGACCACAATGGACCCGGCACAAAAGAAGGTGATGCTGGTGATGCCGTTGGTCTTTGGTTTTATGTTTATGAGTTTTCCTGCCGGCCTCACCCTCTACTGGCTTACCAGTAACATCATTTCTATTGGTCAACAGAAATCAATGTATCACTACGATGGTAAAGCGAGCGCGGCGCTGAAAGTGACTGCCGCAGTAAGTGCGGTGGTGTTTGTAATTGCAGCGCTTCTGACTATCGTTGGCTAATGAATGTGTGCTGCGGTGCGAACTGATTCATCAGATACCATTGCAGCGCCAATTACGGCACCTGGCTCGGCGGCTGTCAGTACCATACGAATCAGCGGACCGCGAGTAAAAGAGGCACTCAGCAGCCTACTTCCAAAACCAGAGAAGCTTCTTGGTAGTCCCAGAACCATCTATTACCAAGCGATTCGCGATGTCCTATCCGAGTCTCA
>CAYGNZ010000567.1:0-2393 GCA_964351345.1 uncultured Bdellovibrionales bacterium
CAGGCACGCGAGTTCGAGAGTGCCGCTCGCGACGTGAAAAATTTCAACTACTAGCTCCGTGAATCTGTCGAACTTGCTCAACTCTTCTGTGAGGGAGGAGACATCGAACTGCGCGACAAAATCGTCGAGGGCTGCATCAACCGAGCAAAAGACGCCGCCACTCGACTCGGACGGTTACGAAAGCGCTTGAAAAAGGGGCGGGTAGATGAGGACGAAGAGGAGGAAGAAGAAGAAAATCAAGCTGAACGAGCAACTCCTTAATCTCGCCTGCCTCAGCCGATAATCAACTCTGTTGCAATCTGTAAAATACCTGACACGCATGTACCTCATTGCGACTGATACCGCGTTGGAACACCTCTTGCACACAGGTAATATCTGGTAAGATTAGATTCGCTAATGAAGTTTGGACCACCGAAGGCCAAATCTACGACAAGCGCCTATAACATTTGATCAAATTATGTGCTCTATGTTTCCACCTCGCCTTTACAAAGCTCAACTCGTTCTTTCACCCCTGCTGCTCGCCTTGATATTTTTATCAAACGCTAGCAACGCGCTTACTCAAGAGAACGAGGAGAGGAGCACGCTCACTCTGCCCGCTTCAGGAACTTGGAATGGATATCAAGCACAAATTAACATTCTTGAATGTCTAAACTTCGCTGAAAGCGATATCACTGTGACACTTTCATTGCGTAGCGCTGAAAACCAAGAGCTCGCATCACGCGAATTCTCTGTTCCCTCCCAAGGAACAACTCATTTAATTTTGAACGAACTCTCATCGCTCAGCGATAGTTACGGTAGTTTCGTAATAGATGCCGAAGCAGATCGCACAAATGCGCAAGCACAACTTCGATGCACCTCACTTTATTACCGACCAAGTCAAGATGCTCGTGTCGAATCCTTCGAGTATGCATTCGCGATCCCGCTTCAAAATCCGATTTCGGGAACGCACCAGGGGTTATTTAATTCGATCAATCCCTCTGTAGAGCCCACCCCGGTGTTTAATTGGCTTACCGTTTTTAATTCTAGCGATGCAGCCTTTGAAGCAATACTGGAGCTACGAAACTTCGACGGGAGCAGCCGGAGATTACAACGAATCGGGCCACTGCCATCAGGTCAACGGCTTGATATTGCGATTGCCCACGATGACGAATTCCTTAACGGACAGTCTGTTGGGCTCTACCGAATTTTACCGGACAACAGTGAACAGGAGTATCACGCATTTCTCTCACGTTACGGCTCTCGAAATGGAATTTTTGACTTCGCCTTTACGCTTCTGCCGAGCAGTGGTGGCTGTGACCGAGCGCCACTTTTCGCCTCAACGGTTGGCAACGCAAGAAATTGGCTTGAAGTCGCCAACACCAAAGCCAATGAGCAAACAGTCGAAATCTCAGTGTTTGACTCCCTGGGGAACCTAAAACATTCCGAAGACGTGATACTCAATGCATATGCGCAGCGCCATATCTACCTTAACTCCTATCTCTCTGAGGAAAGTGTAGGATCAGTTCGCCTTCGCTGCTCAGAACCGACCGACGGAGGAATTATCGCTCAAAGTATGTTTTATGGCCGTCGGGACGCCGCCAGTGAAGGTGTTCATTGGGCATACGGCATGCAAGACTCTTTACCGGTAAGCGGACCGGAAACTCGCTTGGTCAATGGCGGAAACACGTTTTTCGGTGCTGCTAATTGGCTACGCTTTTTATCTCCAGGAGAGAACGCAGTAAGCGCACGGGTACGCCTTACCTCTTCAAATGCCGATCGAAGTCAAGATCAGTCGCTCTCACTTCGAGCCAATGGAAGTAGTGACTTTGCGGTACATGAATTTCTTGGCAGTGACAAGATCGGTGCGAGTGCCATAGAAGGAAGTAGCTCGGCAGCAAGCTTGATTGCAGAGACACTGCGAGTGTACCTCGGCTCCAATGGTTCAGTAGAATATATTCTTAATACGCCGACCTTTCTCATCCCTCGCGCTCCAGTGCAAATACGCTTAGAACCAGTAATTTCAGGACTCAGTGGACCGGTCTACCTCACGCACGCTGGAGACGGAAGCGGGAGGCTATTCATTATTGAACGAACCGGAAAAATTCGTATCGTAGAAAACGGAACGCTCCTTCCCCAGCCATTTTTAGACATCACATCTGATGTAGGCAGTAGTGGTGAGCAAGGACTGCATTCCGTAGCCTTTCATCCAGACTACGTCTCAAACGGATTGTTCTTTATTCACTACAACAACAATGATGGTGATACACAAATTGTTCGTTATCAACGAGACTCGAACAATGCGAACCTCGCTGACCCTACTTCTGCCAAGTTACTGTATGAACTGGAACAGCCAAACCATTTCCACAACGGAGGCCAGATAGCATTTGGTAAAGATTCCTATCTCTACATTGCGC
>CAYGNZ010000568.1:0-2391 GCA_964351345.1 uncultured Bdellovibrionales bacterium
GGCTTGAGCTCGGAGAGGAAGGAGTGCTGGTGTCCTGGCAGGACCAAGAGAAGCAAGGAGATGCGAACTTGCTTTTGGAACAAGCGGTCTTAGCTGCTGATGGTCATCTCGCGAAAGCATTTATTGAGTCTGAAGCGAGTCGAGTGAGTATTGCAACGGTGAGAACGACTGCTGCTGCTCTGCGAACAGCTCTGGACCACCTTCGAAAAACCGGGTTTACCACCTTCGATCCTACTGAGTTGAAAACTCCAGGAAGTGGACCGGGAGTTGTGGTGAGACCCGTTCGCGAAAGCTCCAACAAAGTAGCACGCCTTCCGAGGAAGAAGTTACGAAAGGCGAAGCGGAAACGGGCTAAGAAAGTTTCAGCGAAACGCAGCGCCGAGAAGCGAGGCATCGTTGATCTTTACTCAGTAAAAGTCAGGCGTCGAATTCCCGTGGAGGAGTCCGACGCCGCAACGATCTTCAAGTCCCGTGACGCTGTGCTGATGGAGCTGATGAGCCAAGAAGGACCTGGACTTAACTTCACAGAAATCTGCTTCTTGCGGCGTGAATGGTACGACAAGGAGAGCGGATGCTTGCGGTATCTTGCAGGAGAATATTTGGATGATCGCAAGATGGAACAACTCCAACTCACCGATCGTTTGCAAGCGATGCTCAGTCAATACCTGGAGCTTGTCGAAATCTCAGCCTACTCCGCGTTTTGGAAAAGTGAGGATGGAAGTGAGTTCGGACATCCACTTTTCTTCGCCTCAGATGGGGGGAATCTCGTTGCCGATGATAGCAAGGCCGGAGAAGAGTATGAGAAGGGGTTCTTCCAGACCCGAGATAGACTTGTTACCATTCTCTGTCGACGACTCGGACTCTCTCTCAGCCAAATTGTTGCGCTTACACGTCGTGCGATTGACGAGAATATGATTCGCGAACCGAGGCAACAGGAACTCGACACCGATACGTCAAAAGCGGTCAGAGCGTGGCTACAGGCCGCACGCATTAGCGGCATACGCTGGGACGGGGCTGAGGATCAATTGCCGCTTCTGATGGCAAGTGACTTCGATACGCTCGTGCCTTAAGAGGCAAAGCAACGCATCTCGCCGAACACAGGTTTTCTTGTGGGTTCACGGAGTTTCCTGTGTTCGGTCAGTGTCTGAGGCTAAGGCCTTTTTTTTACTCTCTTTTTGTAGGTCGATACGATGCTACATGAGTTGGCTCATATACGAATGAGAGCGTTTTACCGATAGGATGGTAATTTGAGCCCAAGTAACCCAATCTTTGGAGTATCAATCCTTCTTACGCTTCCTGCAAAACCTGAAAAGTAAAAAAGGAGAACGTGGTGGATCAAACGTCTGTTGTGGCACCCCCAGCACAGGAGTCGAAACCCTTCGCCGCAGATAGTAAGGACAGCTCGCATCCGCGAACTGACTTTGTCACGCGCTTCATGGCGACACTCAGTATCGTCGTGGGATTGGTGGGAATGCTCGCTTGGCACTCTGAAGCAGGGAACTATCTGATTCTTGCGGGAAGTATTTTTTTCTACAACTCAGCGCTCGGAGTATTTCTTTGCGGAAGTTCTTTGTTTTTGCACTCTTTCGGCTTCCGTAAAACAAGTATTCTCTTTGCGTCCCTCTCGTTTCTTCTCACTGCTCTCACTATTGCCGAGGCACTTCTTGGAGGAGATTTCGGCATTGATCAGTTTTTTGTGCGCGATAGCCTTTCTTCAGAAAACGATTATCCAGGGCGAATGTCGCTGCAAACTGCCGCAGCACTCTTCCTTATTTCCGCGGCCTTAGTTTCGATTAACACTCGATTCCGCAATGCGCGGAATCCGCTCGCGCTCACTATTTGCGGATTACTTGCATGCTCCGTCTCAGTTACTTCCTTACTCAGGATATTGAGCGGTCTTGACCCCGAGCATTCACCAATAGTGATCGACTTTATGTCGATTTTACCAACTTCGCCTCTTGCCGCAGTGGCAATAGCGATTCTCTCCTTCGGACTTCTCTCCGTAGCCTGGAGAACATGGAATAGCCGAGTATGGGGACTGTTTGAGTTGCGTAGGGCTCTTTTAGTCTATTCAACAATTGTTGCTCTGTTTATTGCGGGTGTGACGTCCTGGTTCGCGCTCTCGCTTCTGCACGAGCGAATTACTCAAGAAGCAAAGGTCAACCTAGAACACGCCGCAAGAGCACGAGCCCATGATATCGAAATACTACTTTGGCGAGTGCGAGCAATTGCTCGCCGATTCTCCAGTTTTAGTGATGCCCAGCGTATTCTAGAGGAACTTGATGAAGCGCAGCGCACAAACGATAAAGCGTACAAACTCTCCACCAGTCAATTTGATCGAATTCTAGAGTATGAGAAAAACATTCTCTCGATCACACTACTTGATCGAGC
>CAYGNZ010000569.1:0-2386 GCA_964351345.1 uncultured Bdellovibrionales bacterium
TTTGTCCCCCACTGTTTGCGCGACTCATTGCGCTTGCCGTAATTTTTATGCTCGGACTGTTACTGAGCTTTCCCCTACCGGTAAAAGCTGAACAACCGTATCAACGAGCACGGGTCAGCGAAGATCTTACAAGCTTCAGCACACCGCGATTTACTCTCTACATCGGCGGACAGAAACCCGATAAAGAGCGAATCAACGCCAATGATATGGCTGACAAATCGTTTAAAATTCTCAACAAGACGTACGACGAGCTGAGTCGAATCTTTCGAACTCGTCCCACCAAAAAAGTAGTCTTGAGATTCCTTCCACCCGAAGAGTTCCGTCGTCAAACCGGGGCTCCAGAGTGGACGAGTGCGATGTATTTCCGTAACGAAATCACTATCCCACTGACAAAAACGACTGGATGGGACGAGGAGGAGCTTCATCGGGCCCTACGGCATGAGTATGTGCATGCAGTCGTTGCAGAGCTTTCAAACTACAAATGTCCGGCCTGGATGGATGAGGGAATCGCTCAGTTACTCGAAGGGCAGATAAACCCACTGCTCGGACCCGCGCTTCGCAAATGGATCGCAATAAATCAGGCTATCCCGCTTGATTGGCTTCACAATGGCTTCACCACGCTTGATGCAGCCTATGTGCCCGCAGCCTACGCTCAATCCTTATTTGCGGTAAGGAAGTTAATCCAGACGAACGGATTTAGCTCCGTCGGCACCTATCTCCAGCATTTACAAAACGGCAAGTCTGAGCGGCAGGCATTTCACCTAGCCTTTGGTGTAAAGAAGTCGCACTTTGAACAAGAACTTACCCGAGAAATTCGCCGTTGGTCTCAGTCTCGCATTCCCAATCCATAAGCCGGCATAGAGAGTAGTTGCTGCTCTCTCCCCTCGCCTGCAATACTCACTCTGCGTTGATTTGCGTCGGCATTTTGCGCTCTCCGAGCTTGACGCCAAACAATCGACGTATCGCTTCGCAGAATCCAGCAATCGATCATGGAGGCCAAAGTGTCGGCAGAACTAATAGAAATTATCGGATGGGTTCCTGGCATCATCTTCCCTGGTGCCGCCTTGATTCAATTGCTCCACATCTTGCGTTCTGAATCGGTCGAAGGAGTAAGCACCACTACCTGGGGACTCTGCGCATTGGCCAACCTTTGCATGTATACCTACACGGAAAAATTCTACGAGCCTCAAGCTCTGCTGCTATTAATCGCCGCAGCCTTGCAATTCGGAATCGTGGCGGTGCTAGTTCGTAGGCGAAGAACGAGCGAAACGTAGTGCTCCTGAGCAACAGCAATAAGCAAAATATTTGAATGAATTAAGGAATTATCGCGAATGATGGATGCGGGGGTGGGATTTGAACCCACGGCCTCCGGGTTATGAGCCCGACGAGCTACCAGACTGCTCTACCCCGCGGACAGATAATGGATGAGCGTCGGGTCTGTGTCAACGACTCCTTGGAGAAAAAACACGTATACAGTAAAAGAATAAAAAAATAGGTGATTCTTCTGGGAATTTGCGGAGGAATTGGCTTATTTTGCAGGTTTGCTTTTGGTGTATCGTCGGAAACTGCAGTGGTTGTTCGCTAAGATTTCCAATCACGAAGTTCTTTTAGTTCGCCCGTTTTTAGCTCGCCTAAGTGGTAAGGACCAAATTCAAGTCGGCAAAGTCGTACTACGGGATGCGAAACAGCGGCAAGGATTCGCTTTACGAAATGATTTCGTCCCTCACCAACACTAAGGTCAACGATACTTCGTTTCTCAGAGCCAGTAGCTGAAGTTCCAAACAACTGCTCCACTTGTTGAGTATCTTGATATAAGGAGGCAGAGAGCGCTCTCCCCTCACCGTCTTCAAGTGCTACCCCCTGGCAAAGAGTTGATAAGGTCTTCTTCGTCGGCACACCGCGCACTTCGGCAAGATACCTTCTCTTCATCCCGAAGCTGGGGTGCAGTAACCTCTGTGCATACTCTCCATCGTTGGTCAGTAGCAACAAACCGAATACATCCAAGTCGAGTCGCCCAACGGGAAACACTCGCACAGGTAGGTTCTCAGTGACTTCGCGAAGCGAGGGCCTGTCAAAAGGGTCATCAAGGGTGCAGAGTATTCCAGCCGGCTTGTGGTAGAGGTAGAAGTGATGGCGTTCCGCAGAGACCCGGACACCATCGACGCGGACAATATCAACCTCGGGGTCGACCACTGTGCCAAGGGTGGTAATCACCTCTCCATTGACACTGATTCTGCCCTCGGTGATTAAAGTTTCACCGCCACGACGAGAACTTATTCCCGCGGATGCAAGATAACGCTGCAAGCGTTGCCGCTCGGCCATGCCTCTCCCATCTAGACTGATTTTTCCGCGGAGGATTCCTCCTCGCTTGAGCTCAGAGCATCTA
>CAYGNZ010000570.1:0-2385 GCA_964351345.1 uncultured Bdellovibrionales bacterium
CGCGTTGATGTTGATCCCTCTGGGGATGCAATAGGGCCGGAACCGCTCAAGACCGTATTTGCCGGGCTAAACAAGGCAATGAGAAGTTTTCGCGAACGTCGTGTCGCGGGAGACGAGGCCTGCTTGATCTTCTACGATCTAAAACTTGCCTGGCCGCGCGTGGTGAACATGACCAACAATTTTGACTATCTCGTGGATCTTACCGATTTCTCCAAGCCAAACGCAGTATTGCCCGGAGACCCACTAGGATTTACCTCTGATTCGGGCACGATTCTCGATTCAGAACTCGTCGACCTCACGAATCAGAAAGGACTTGAGTTAATCATTCGTCATGGGCTTTTTCCAAGCGGACCTGAAGCGAGCTTTACCAATACGGGTCTTGCGATTAGCGAAGCGATGAACCAACTGACCAGTCGAAATAGTACCGGCGGATTTAGCTCCGACTTTATTGTGGCCATTGGTGATGGTTTAGGAAACTGTACGGACTGTAAAGGTCTTAATGGTAATACACTTCCCGGTTGTTCTCCTGGCTGTGAGAATAATTACGACAACTACAAGAACACTCAAGACAATTTACTCTCCTTTATCAGTAAAGAAATTGTGCCAAGGAATATTCCTATCCACCAAATTCTGGTTGGTCAGAGCGTCGCGCCTCATTCGCTGAATATTGCAAAAGACGATGAAGGCACTTGTATGACGGATATTGAATTCCGTCGAGCCGCACAAGGACAGAGCTTTGTTCGAGGGGGCTATGATGCGAATATCTTCTCGAGCTTTTCAGATGCCTACAACGGGGCAACTCCGGAACATCCCTTTTACGAGGCCAGTGCAACACCCTATGAAATCGCCAGCGGCACCCGCGGACTCTGGGGCCCAATTCGACCAGGTGGAGCGGACTGCACTCCGATCACCACGTGCTCGGGTAGCATTGATGATATTGATTCCGCACCTCGAATCCTTCAGGATCCCGATTGTCGAACCACTGATGAGCAAATACAAGATTACATGGGACAAATTATTGGGGACAATCCCTACACCTTAGTATTTGTTGGCACCAAAGGTTAGCGACTAGCTTTCTAATTCGACGCCGCCCGCACTGTTGACGAAAAACACTCTTGGTAGCTCGCCAGCTAAGAGCTCCATTCGCTGAAAAAACTCCTGCTCGTCACCCTCCTGCGGTGGCTCAAATCCCATTAACACCACTGCTGCATTTCTCGACGTGCTTTGAATAGCGCTGATGAAATCCTCAGAGACCACCACTCTTGGAGTAATAGTAATGCGCGAGGCATTTGCTAGTTCACTAATGTGCTTCTCGACCTCTTCGCGTGCATCTTCTGAGCCTACGACGCGCAGCACTCGAATTGAACTCTGCCGCCACTCGGGGCAAGTATGAAGTAAATGAGCAAGAAGAAGCATCAAGGCACCATTATCCATCCCTCTCCACCATACATCGATGGTGCCAGGAGCCACTCTCCAGGCGAGTTCCTGTTGGTCTTCCTCAGTGGAATCCCCTTTCGTCACACCACGATACTCCAGAAAACGTGCACAGATAATGCTTCGCTCCATTCTATCAAGTAAACGAAGATTCTTTGCAAAGGCTCCTGCCGTAGAGTCATCATTCGGCCAGCCAAGAAGCACTGAGTTCGGACGTAAGCCCCCGATTCCATGACATTGCACCAGCGCTTCTATCCCTTGCGCCAAATTCTCTGAAACAACGATTGCAGGGAACGCTTGCAGTCCTTGCTTTTTGATAAACTTCCGTAAGGTACGCTCGTAGTTTCCTTTCCGCTCCGCATGATCAGCGATATCTCCAGTGATAACTTGCGCAATGCTGAGAATTCCGTGACCCGAAGTAAACCAATGACCCCACACCGCTAAATGCGGACGGGAGGCCGCACTGCCTGATAACGCAAGAATACTCGGGCGCCAATTTTTGGGATGATACGCCTCAAGTTGGAGTCGTAGTAAACTACGACGCGCCCGCTCAAAGGCGTAGCCACTTTGCAGATCACCCCAACGTGCCTCAATTTCATGATTTGAGATAAAACGATGGAGCAAAAAAACGAGTATGAGAGATACCGCTGCCCAAAGCGCGTTGATCAAAAACATTACCGCAAAACAGCCAACGGCTCCCAGAAGAGAGAGAGACCAATGGCTATAGCGGAAGCGAGGACGATAACTGGGATTTTTGGTCACTGCCTCATAGAATGTTGAGGCATTCAAAAGTCCGTAGGTTATCATAAAAAACATTGTAATAATCGGCGCGATTGCGTCGAGATCTCCTAAGAACACGAAAAGCTGGGCAATAATAAAGGTAAGCACAATGGCACGACGAGGCTCACCCTGAACCCCGCTACCCGCTGCGAAAAAGCGTAGAGATGAGAA
>CAYGNZ010000571.1:0-2372 GCA_964351345.1 uncultured Bdellovibrionales bacterium
TGCCCAGGCAAACCAATCACCTGCCTTGGCACTTACCTTGTTGCAGTCGGTGGGAAGTTCGTAAGGTTGAGAGAAATTCGAACTTTTACAACAATCTCTCTCTCCTATTATCGCAATCCTACTTTGTCCGGCGGTCTTCTTCCTCTTGCTCTTGTTTCGCTTCTGCAACCATCTTTAAGAATTTAGCATCCGACTCAGATAGTTTCTCATTTTCTCCTCGTTTAATTCTGCTCGCCCCGAATCCTGCATCAGACATCGAAAGCCCAATCTCAGAGGCTCGCATTCGCCAAGCTTCTGCGGAGCGAAACGGCGGATTGCCGAGGCTATCGATTTCCGCTGCCTTCAGCTCCCGCACGAGCATCTCCTCCATTTTTCTAAGTGATTCATCCTCTGCTCGAACCTCGGCGGAGGGCCTGTTTGGTTCTGAACTGGGCTCCGGTGGCGGCGGAAAATGTAGCTGCTCACTAATAGTATCGAGACGGCCTCCAAGGTATTCGCTCACCATCTCCGAATACCGCTTGACGTCGTTTCCAACTGAAGCGGCGTACGCCACTCCACTTGCGGCAATCTCACTGGCAGCGCTGCGAATTGAATTTAAATGTGGGAATTTTAGTTCAGCGCCATCAGTCCCCACGGTATTTTTTGTGTTTCTTGAATCGAACTCTGCCATCTACCTCTCCTTAGCGAAAATTTTTAGTTTCTTCGAAGATTATGCAGCTTCTTCGACAAGGCGAGACACCGGGGGAGAAATCATCATCTGAAGAGGGACTGAGGAGGGAACTGGCGCGAACGAGGCCTCGCTAATCTCCTCTATGCACTCTGTAGTTGCTTGTTGAAGTTTGAGCCACAGTGCACACGAATCACGCAGAGAGATCTTATTGGTTTGCATATGAATGCTAGGAAAGCATTTTAGGTGGGGCCAAGAGCGTAGCGGTGTTTGATTTGCCGTTTTGCTCCTTGACCCCGACCCACTAGTCAAAGACCCAGAGGGTATCCACAGGGACCTCTATCTCTCGCGAGAAAAGATACACATCCAATAATCGCGGCGGAGCGCAGACATCCGAGACGACAATTGTAGCGAGCGCTGCAAATTTCTGCAGATGTTTGGAAACAAATTCTGAGAGAGGCACGCCTTGAGCTTTTGCGAGAGCGGAGACGGCGTTCCGGAAGTAATCAGCCCGTTTGCCACCGAATTCCACTTCGCTGCGGTAACTTGCGGTGTTGAAGCTCCAGTCGATGCTTGCGCGTAGTCTCGGCTCATACTCACGATCGAAGAAATTATCGTAGGAGCCATCAATCGCTTCCTGCGTCACGCCGAGGCCTTGCGCAAGTAGTCGACGAGATTTATCCGTTGAGATAAATCCTGGCGAGAGCCACTTTTTGACTTCTCTCCGCCCTACTCGCCTTCCACCCCTGAGTTTACGAATTCTACGTGCAAGACTCCAGAAGCCCAAGCCCTGCTTTCGCATTAGCTCGCGGACTCGGGCATGAACCGCATCGTAGTAGCGCTCGTTGGACTCCGAGGCAAGTGCCTCAAGGATCAGCGCTTGGTTATGAGGAAGGCGCATGAAAAGCTCAAAACAGGCTTCATTGACAACTCGCCACAAGTCCACATCTTCATCCAAAGGAATAGGTTTTAGCCCATGCCCCACGTAGCCAAACTCTCGTAAGGCCCGGAGTGCCTCATCAATTGGAGCGAATTCTTCTGGTGCCTTACGTTGCCCTCGTAACTCAGAGGCGAACTCAAAACTCTCCGGCTCGATTGCTCGAAACGCGGTGGTTAATGCCTCAAGAGAGTGATCACTCCAGGATTCGGGCAGTGCGCCAATTAGGTCAATTGGGTCAAGGCGGCTTACTACGTCCTCAAGCCATCGCCGTTGCATGGGCGAGAACTCACTGAGTCTGGCCACGACCCAGGCAAAACTATTGCACTGAAAAATAAACTCTTCATCAACTTCGGCGTCTAACTCCCGCGCGAGGGCGAATACCCAACGATGTCCATGCTCCTCAGAACTCACGGAGCGAGAAAGCGGACACATTGCGGCAAATGAGGCGACAATTTCAATTCGATGCTGCACCTCGGGTGGAACCGCAAAAAACTTTCGCAATGATGCAACAATGCGAAGAAACAGAGCTCCGTATGAGCCCGGCAAATCAATCTTTTCGTGTACTAACATGGGAAAGATCCTTTCTCTGAACCTCCGAAGAAAACCTGTTCCACCACGCTCGTGGCTCTTAAAGGCTAACAGACGGAGTTACTCCAATTCTAGGCGCCTGAGCCGGGCTCGAAATGCCTAGCCTTGGACTTTTCCGCTGCTTTCTAGTAGTTTATTGCACTCAATTTCCTTCTGTGGGGCCTACCAAGATGCGCT
>CAYGNZ010000572.1:0-2370 GCA_964351345.1 uncultured Bdellovibrionales bacterium
GTGAGGGGATTGGTGAAGGGATCGGCGGTGTGTTCCGTAACAAGGACCTTGCGCCCGAAATGCCCGAGCCTACCTCGGAGAATGCGCCGAATACTCCCCAACCGATTCTTCGCGGAAACTAACCTTGGTGGTCGCCCGGTAGGCCCCACTGAAACACTTGCGGTTGATTGGAAGATTCATTGTCGGGTCTGAAGAAGCGTAGTCCTGAATTATGGTAAACTACGGTGAACAGCAATTGGCCATTCTGTACGTTCCAGTTGATCGGTAGGTGGACGTTAAATAGTCCAAGCTGAAGTTCGCGGTAGTGATCGGGGTCCTTGGCTTGAGCGCGGCTTGGGTTAAATCCATTGTCGCTCGTCATCACGGTGAAAAGGCCGCTTATCGGTTCCCAGAAAGAGACATCACCAATCCCATCGCCGGTATAGTCGCCTCGAACTGTATGGTCGGCGGTCCCTGTTCCGAAATCGTAGGTCACCACCTCATTATCGCCTGAGCGAATAATAAATGTTTGAGAGGTCGAGGGACGGAACACCGCGATATCAAAAAGCCCATCTCCATCGTAGTCCTGCACTTTAGGAATGTCGCCGTTCCCACCCCAGTTTTGGGAGCGAATACTACCGTCGCTCAAGAAAACAAAAAATGTCCACTGGTTATTAAATAGGCGCGCAACGGCGGGACTTGTTACCCCGGGATTTTCCCAAGGGCCGAGAATTATATTATCGCCAAAGAGTCCAAAATTAATCGTGGTCGCTCGTTGGCCAGAGGAGCGCAGAAAACCCGCGCCGCGAAAGAGCCACTGGAGCTGGTTACCGACAAATCGTATGACGCCAACATTCGAGGTCAATCCCGCCGGGGCGTAGGTAAAAGGAATGTCGGCAGGGAGGCCGAAGGGAAACGCGATCGTATTTCCCGCGTTGCCAAAGTCTTTCACAAACCAGGTGCCGACACTGCCACGCCATACCACGGCATTGGCATTATCATCACCATCGGGGTCGAAACTTTGGCCGGAGAATACGAATGGACGGGGACTGTCCCCTGGGTTTGTTGGGTCAAATCCTTGTAAGCCCTCTACTAAGTCCCTGACTCCGTCACCGTCAGTGTCGACATTGTCAGGGTTACTTGCATCACCGGGGGAGAAGAAGTTATCGCAGTTCGTATCTTCAAAATGGTTAGGAATACCGTCCTGATCAACATCGTAGTTCGCGAGGTTGTCGCAATTCGAGATTGAGAGCGAATTTGAAGAATCACTTGTTCCGCGACTGCTTCTGCAAAAAGCCTGAACGTTAAAAGGCAGTACCCCGTAAAATGAGGGAAGGCGGAGGGTGAAGGTGCCAGTATTTTCCTCCGAGTTAATCTTCGAATCGATGACCTCAGCGTCAAACACGGTCGGGTCAACTCCAACGGTGTACTTCACATCAACCTCAACTCCGCCGAAGCGATACTCCGGACAAAGCGTGAGCGTTGCTTTCGCATCAAAGGTCGAGCCGAGCTGTGCCTCAGCTACGCCAGCGCTGAAGAGTGCTAGCAGAGAAAGAAATAAAGAGAGTACGTTTCGCATTGCCCGTGGATTATGCGCCTAAAATTAATGCTCGCAAAGTCGAGTAAATTAATATCTAAAACTTTCGAAAAGGAAAATACTAGTATCAAAAAACCTAGGAAATGTTTAGCTCTAGGTAGACTCTTGGCGCAGGGAATTACATTTTTCTCGCCTCGCACTCAAAAGCTGCTAATAATATTAAGAATTACAACTACTTGAACTGCTAGGGTGAGGTGTGTGTTGCCTCGAGTCCCTGGAGCGATGCATGAATCTTTTGCTGCTGTATTCGACAGGTATTTTTCTCTTCTTAAGCCTTCTCCTCTACCCGCTAGGCTATTTGCTCGCCGTTGGGATACCGCTTCCGCGACGCTTGGCGGTGAGCTTCGGACTCAGTGCGGTGCTCTACATGATACTTATTCTTGTTTGGAGATATCTAGAGCTGCCTAGCTCCGCACTTTTTCTCCCCCTTTATTTGCTGCTTGGCGTTTCAACTTGGTTCTGTGCGAAGCGAGGTGGATTCTCGCAACTTTTTTCTTCAGAGAGCCTTCCAGGTTTCCTCTTTATGTTTAGCTATTATTTGCTGGTGATTTCTCTTTCCGCCTTTCCCGATGGCCAGCTTGAAAGCGTAAGCGGAGAGGGTATCCGTCAAATCACGGCACTACCGATCGATAACATTATACCGTTTAATTTTTCCCGTTACCTCGTAGAGGGTATCGCGTTTGACTCGATGGAGGTTGTGCCGACTTGGGCTGCGAGCTCCCGAGGACCCCTTGCAGGTGCGATAGTTGCGGTCGTGTTTGTGATGATCTCGGTTTCAGAAAAACTTGCCTGGC
>CAYGNZ010000573.1:0-2346 GCA_964351345.1 uncultured Bdellovibrionales bacterium
ATGTGCGAGTAGTATATTCATAATGGTCGGGGACTCTGTGCTCCCTGATTCGATGAACTCACAAGCTGCAACAGTATAGCCCTTTGCTGCAAGCATTGCACTATACGGATGGCTATAGGCCAGATACCCACGAGGTTTCGAAGAACTCGCCGTTCTCATGTCCGAACAGATGGGCTCACAAATAATGAAACAAGCGCGGGGTGATAGTTCCGCAACGTTTTCTAAAAACACTTCAAGTTCCGCAGGGCAGAAATATTCCAAAGTGCCGTGCGTGATCAGCACGGGAGATTCGGTTCTCCTGTCTTGCAATTCACTGAGAGCTTCTGCGCAGACAAACTCCACTCGAGAGGCGGAATGGCGTTGTTGATTAAGTGCGATTTGCTCCTGATTCAAATCGATGCCGACTACGTTTGTGAACTTTTCGTAGCGCTCTGCCAGATGGAGCAGTAGCTCGCCATTTCCGCAGCCGACCTCGATAAGTGTATTCTGCTTCTGAGAATCTTGTAGTACCTGATCGAGATAGCGATAGATCAGCGGCAGACTCTTCTGGGGCAACTTGCCTTGCCGTTGTTTGTGCCATTCACGACCTGCAGTTGTTGACCAGAATTCTCCACGACTTTTCGTCATCTGCTCATCTGCTGTGCTTTGGTAATAGTGATGCACAATGCCTTGTTGAACGACATAGTCAAGGAGGCTCTTCTTACCTCCATCACTGAGCATGCTGATTCGCATTCTCTCTCGGTATGCGGCGGGTAAGACTGGAAGGAGTAGGGCGCCAATGCGACCGTGGAGTTTTGCGCGCTTTAAAATATTGCGAATTGACTTAGCCAAGCGTTTGGCAGGCCTCTTTAATTGAGTTCATCATATATGAGCGATCCTTGTCTTCCAGCCATAGATGGAACGGAAAAGAGATCATTGAGTCATAGAAGCGGTCTGTGTTTGGGCAATTTGCTTCCCCGAAACCAAACTTTTGATACAAGGGATAGCGGTAGAGCGGGTAATACTGCACCACGCACTTGATACCACAGGAATACGCCAAATGAGCGAGATACTCATCACGCGTTCGCTTCGATTTTGAGGAATCAAAATACGCGACGAGAAGATGGTAGGCGTGGCGAGAGGAATCCTCACGATGGAATTGCAGTTGAGGAAACTCCGCAAGTGCATCGATGAACTCTATAGCTTTTGTGCGTCGTTGAATTGCTATCTGGTCAACTCGTTCCAAGAGTTTCTCGCCGAGTGCGCACTGCACTTCGCCGAGGCAAAAATTATTGGGCCACATATCGGCAAAAGGAACGTCAACGTCTGACATTGCAGGTTGCCAATAGTGCTCTCGAGTTTCGGCCGGATAGGGAAAATGTCCGTTATGCCGGAGCGCGGGGGTTATCTTTGCAAGCTCCTTGCTTTGCACGCGAAGTATTCCACCTTCGCCCAGTGTGGAAATATTTTTGTGGGAATGGAATGAAAAGGCGGCAAAGTGCCCCCATGAGCCGACCTTTCGTCCGTCAATGTCAGCACCAATTGCTTGGGCCACATCTTCAATAACTAAAAGTTGATGCTTCTCAGCCAGCGCCATGATTGGCTTCATGTCCACTGCGTAGCCGTAGAGGTGAACAACGACAATGGCTTTAGTCTTGGGACTGATGCAGGCCTCAAACTGCTCTGCGGTTGCAACACGAGTCTCGAAATCAATGTCCGCCCAAACAATTTTTGCTCCTGCTTTCGCGAAGGGATAGGCCGAAGAGGTGTAGGTATGGGCAGGGATAATTACCTCATCTCCTGGCTCAAAACGGCAAAGCTGTGCTGACATCTCTAGGGCTGCGGTTGCCGTTGCCACCGCGAAACAATTATCCGCACCAAGGTATGAGCTAAAACTCTTCTCGAAATTTTTTTGATAGCTTCCCTGAGTGAGTGGATCGGCTGAGCGCATGGCTTCGAGCACCACCGCTTCTTCCTCCGCGGTATATTGCAAACCTCTACCGCTGAAATTTATTTTTACTTCAGGGATGTCTTTCATCTTGGTCCTCACATGCGCTCAAAAAGTGAGCGCATCTTATCTGGAGTTAAAATGCTACGAAAGTCTGGGCCGAGAGCGTTTTCTAAGGGTTTATTGTGCACGATTGAAGACTGGTAGAGGGAATCAAAATCCTCTTCTGAGCAGGAACTACACACTTCTGTGGGAAGTGAAATGCGCTGCGCGTCGAGCATCGCATGAAAGGTGTCAGTCTCCGCAGGATAAAATTCTTCCATTACGTTCATTACCAAGCAGTTGGCAAGGCAATGTGGAGTGCCAAGGACCACGCTCAATCCCGCTGAAAGTGGATGCACAATCCCGACATTCCCTGC
>CAYGNZ010000574.1:0-2341 GCA_964351345.1 uncultured Bdellovibrionales bacterium
CAAATACCCTATAAGCCTGTATTCCAAATGCGTAATTTTAATCTCTAATTGGTCTAAGGACATGCAAGTCCCAAAGCGGAAAACCTCTAAATCAAAGCGAAATATGCGTCGGTCGCATCACGCGCTCAAGCCGACTCGATCTCATTCTTGCCCTAACTGCGGTTCCTCCGTACTCTCACACCATGTGTGCACAGAATGTGGTCAATACAGAGGTCGACAATTGCTACAGGCAAGCGAGGCGGAGTAATCCTCCAACTTTGTTCTTGTCTTCGAGCGTTATTGTCCTCGCTCGTGCCGCAGACTCTGGAGCAGAACAATCCAATCTACTACAGATAATTTCTCAGAGGCATTAGATGGCTGTTAACGGCACGCTTCCGGCGCATCGATCGACTTTGCCTGTCGCGGTAGATGCGATGGGAGGCGACCATGGACTGAAAGTCCAGGTTGAGGGAGCAATCGCTGCGTACAAAGAATTCGGCGCACGCTCCATTCTTGTTGGTCCAGAGCAAGATTTAAAATCGGCGATTGAAAGTTTCGGTGGTTCCGATTTACCGATCGAGATCCGTCATGCCTCTCAAGTGATAGAAATGGATGACTCGCCTGCACGTGCAGTGCGGAGGAAACCCGATTCATCGCTCTGCGTTGCCTATAACCTTGTGCAGTATGGCGAAGCGTCTGCAATTCTAAGTTCAGGCAACTCGGGTGCAATGATGGCGGCGGGGCGGATTATTTGTGGGCTCTTGCCTGGAATTGAACGTCCTGCAATCGCCACTCCCGTTCCGGTGGCAGGAAGCGACCGACCAAATGTGCTGCTTGATTCAGGAGCAAATGTCGACTGTCATGCCCAGAATCTCGTTCAGTTTGCCGTGATGGGTACAATTTACCATCGTTGTTTGTTTGAAATTGATCAGCCAAAAATTGCACTCCTCTCTAATGGGACAGAAGCGTCCAAGGGTACAGATGTAATTCGAGCAGCTTCAGCGATTCTCTCTCAAATGGAATCGCTGAACTATATTGGATTCGTTGAGGGGAGAGACGTGACCACCAATGCTGCGGACGTAATCGTCTGCGATGGGTTTGTGGGCAATGTGCTGCTTAAGTCAATGGAAGGCATGGTGCGTCTGGTATTTGAAGAGCTACAATCCGAGAGTAAACGAGGTTTGTTTCGCAAGCTCGGAATGGGACTCTCAAGAGGGACGTATAAAGATGTCTTCCGTGACAAATTTGACTACACCTCTCAAGGTGGTGCTCCCTTGCTTGGCCTCACAAAACTTGGGCTAGTGCTTCATGGTTCTTCGGATGCACGAGCGGTAAAAAGTGCAATTCGTTTGGCAGATTCATTTGCGTCGAGGAAGATGACGGAACAAATTACGGTCGCGATGACGCAGCTTGATGAAACTCTTTCCGCAGGTGAAATTGACCGAGACATTCTCTCTGGAGTATTTGCCCGCAAGAATTCCGATCCAAAATCAAATGCTATTCGTCGTCCAGAGTCAGCAGCCGCTGAGGGCCAAACGGAAGTCGAAGAAAAGTAAGCAAACAGTTTAATTCAGCTAAATTTAAAGGTGAGAGGAAAAGAGATGGCAGAGAAACCGCTTTCTGAACAAGTGGCCCTCGTGACAGGTGGTTCGCGCGGTATTGGTAGAGCAATTTCGCTCAAACTTGCCGCACTCGGGGCAAACGTCGTGGTGAACTACGCAAGTAATGCTGATGCTGCAAAGCAAGTCGTTGACCAGATAGAGAGTCTCGGGGTGAAAGCGCTTGCGCTCGGGTTTGACGTGGCCGAGGAAAGCCAAGTGCAAGACGCGGTCAAGGAGATTGTCAAAGAGTTTGGCCGTATCGATATCCTGATCAACAATGCCGGTGTGACCTCTGACGGTTTGCTTGTGCGCACCAGTGGCGCAGATTGGCAGCGCACGATTGATATCAATCTCTCGGGTAGTTTCTACTGTGCGAAGGCTGTGGCAAAGCCGATGATGAAGGCTCGCTACGGGCGAATTGTGAATATCAGTTCAGTAATTGGTGAAACCGGCAACCCAGGGCAAGCAGCCTATGCCGCCTCAAAAGCCGGGGTGTTTGGACTTACCAAGAGTCTTGCCCGAGAGCTGGGTAGCCGAAATGTCACCGTCAATGCCCTTACACCGGGGTATATTTCGACCGACATGACGTCTGAGCTTAGCGAGGAGCAAACCGCAGGGATAAAGAATCAGATTGTGCTCGGACGCCTTGGTGAGCCCGAGGATATCGCCGATGCCGTGGCTTTTTTCACTCTCCCGGCGTCAAGCTATATCACTGGCCAGGTTCTAGGCGTCAACGGCGGAATGCACATGTAGGTAGCCGA
>CAYGNZ010000575.1:0-2341 GCA_964351345.1 uncultured Bdellovibrionales bacterium
GAGGCGTCGTTGATAGCATACGTACTTGTCCGCTCGGCAATAATGCTTCCGTAATCAGTTTCACTATTTGTCGTAGGCTGATAGAACGTCAAAGGGTTTTCAGACTCAATCGTGGACTGATGTCCTGTAGAACGAGTTTCCACTTGCTGTTCAATGGACTGTTTCGAGGACAGATCGATATCGTCGACCGGATCCAATATCGTATACCGCTCTTTATTGCAGTCACCACCGGGTTGAGAAAACTCACAACTTGAAAATTCAAACGCCTGCTGCCCGCCGTTCTCAAACATGCCCGGCTCATAACGAAGTTGCTGCTCATCCGAAGCCAGCGTTACGGCTGCTGCCTGCCCTGAGAGCATGCGTATTGCTCTCACAGGGAATGCGCCTTGATCAGACAGATCTCGCGTAAACACAAGAGGTACATTAGTATCCGCAACGATTTTCCGCCCGCGTATACCCTCTTCCCCACTAACAATAAGAAGTGAGCCCTGCGCATTGTAGTCCCCGGCAGAGAAGGTGGTCACCACGACATGCATTTTTTTGATGCGGTCGAACCGAAACCCATCGTTCACCACCGACAAATCTGACGGCCTGAGGAAAAAATTCGTGAGAGCCGCTTCGACTCCCTCCAGGTAGGTATACGCATAGTTCTCGCGCTCATCTTCAAAAACTATCATAAGGCGACCGAAGTCTCCCCTCGACGCCGTACTCGCAAGACCAACAACGTAGCCATTTTCAAGACTCAATGTCTCATTCAGCTTGTAGGAATAATCAACAGAGACTCCGGCAAACGCATTCGTATTGCTTAGCTGAATATCCACCTGAGCTTCTTTCTCGTGACTTTGCACTACTGTTGCTCTCATCGCCGCCGCACCACAACCGGCCTCGGTAAAGACACAGGGTTCGTAGGCATCGAATGTCGGATAATCGGTTGACTTGAAAACTAATTCGCCGGATTTTGGTTACGTCTAGACGATCATTAATTCTTCGAAGGCGTGACGAACGCACACGGTGCCCTACATACTCGGAGCCGATGTTTGCAATAAGATAGGCTGCTTTTTTGCCGGTTATGTCCTCGACGATCAAACGAATCCTACTTGCGGGCCCATCTTGCGCAAAACTTCGCAGACCAATGTGTAAATCATTCGATAAGTCTAAAGTCGAAGGGTTAGAAAAATTCCCTTCAAAAAGCTCAACGCTCACCCCCGCGTACCGAGCTGCCGCGTCGCCATTATGTCCAAAGTTATAGTGTATTTGGAATACCTCAGCGGAAAGTTGCTGCAAATACGTGGTCGCAAATGGACGATAACAAATGCCCTCAGTCTCACTCGTATCGTGGGAACAAGGCTGGTAAGGTTTTAGAACAGCAGTTGAATCACTAAGGTCACTGACGTCAAAACTTGCTACCTGTGGAGAGAGAGGAAACTGCGCATCAAAATTTTCCGCGTAGATAGAAACATCAAGTGCATCAATACGATCATCATCGTTTAAATCAGCCGAATAAAGATCTTGTATTCGCATCCCCTGGTGCCTCTGCCAATTATCGACTGCTCTTTCGCGGTACCCTCCTAACTCAGTGCGTTCCTCAATTAAACGAAGATCCGCTTCGTCAATTAGACCATCAGCGTTCTCATCTGCGCAAACCACCTCGTGAACGCTTTTACCCATATTTTCTTTGAGGGGAATGGCATCACTGCTGTCGACTTTTCCGTCGCGATTTACATCTCCAGACAGTATGAACTCAGCTTCATGGTTCCGCGAAAACCTTTGACCTTCTACAATAGGGTAGAAGTAATCTTTAGTTGAGCAGTGTAGCTCATCTTCCCATTCAGCTTTCGCGATATCGTGCGCCTGAAGCGAGAATAAAAGAAAGGCAATCGCGTGTACTAGTATCCTAAAAATCATTTTGCTAACCTCTTCAAATATACACCAGCTACTCCGCCCCCATGAGCGTAAAGCATTAATTTGGAAAAGGTTATCCTCGGCCTAGCGCAAGCCGATGCGCCAAATTCAGTCGATTAATCTACAATTAACCTTCTGGTAATAGTTCTTAACATTTCCCTCAATCCGGGACGGGGATGCTTGCAAATCTCGGATACGAAGCCTTGGCAGATGGGGCGTGAAGTTCTCCGACACTTCGGAGATGAAAGCAAACGAAAGCACTGCGCCAATCCTGACAGGCTCTCGCCACCTTTTCGGGGGAAGAAATACTAAGCTTACTCAGACCGCGAGTAGGTTTATCACTCTAGAAAAACATCTGCCCCTATTGTGGAGCATTGCCACTGAAAATACTCGGAGCGGTTGCTGTCCCTGCATCCAAACCGAGTTGGGGTAAATCCCC
>CAYGNZ010000576.1:0-2340 GCA_964351345.1 uncultured Bdellovibrionales bacterium
TTCTTGAGGATTAGTTGTTGACCGATTTTGGAAGAATAAGGAGAGGGGGGAGAGAAAACCAAAATAGAGTCCTATGCGGAGTAGTTCCGCATAGGACTCTAGACGAAGGATTCTAAACGGAGTCTGTAAGGAGCACGGTGGCAGACGCAGCCATGCCTTCTTCTCTTCCGATAAAGCCGAGGCCTTCGGCTGTGGTGCCTTTGACACTCACGTCTTGCTCCGTGATGCCAAGAAGTGCAGCGATCGCCGCCTTCATCTTTGGCATAAACGGTTTTAGGTTGGGCTTCTGGCCGATGATTGTCACGTCCAGATTAGAGACAGAGAAGCCGTGCGCCTTGACTCGTGAAAGGGCCTCTTCCACAAGCAAGCTGCTTGGCGCACCTTTGTATTTCTCTAGATCTGCATGGACAATATCTCCAATGTCTCCAGCTGCTATAGCACCGAGTAAAGCATCTGCAATCGCGTGGAGCACTACGTCGGCATCCGTATGCCCGTCAAGCCCCACGCGATGAGGAACCTCAATAGTGCCGAGTATGAGCTTTCGACCTTCAGCAAACACGTGAATGTCGTAGCCATTTCCAACGCGCATTTTCATAGTGCTAAACCTTTCAGTTATAGAGGTGGTCGGGTAAACAAAGTTTTGGCATGGGCCAAATCATCTGGGTAATCAATTTCCGCGAAATCGGCGGCATCAACAAACACCGCATGTAGTTCCTCACCTTGCTCCAACAATCTACGCAGCAGATACGAAGGGGAGGGGAGTGCTGTAATTTCACCGGATGCAACGTAACCATCGATCATCGATACGACGGTGCTCGTCGCATCGCCGCCTAGTTTAAGCGCGCCGATGTACTCAGCATGAACCGTCGAATTTGGAAGGCTCTTTCCGATATTCAGCACTCGATGACCTTTAAGCTCAATTTTAGTCCCATCGCTTGGTATCGCGATTGAGGTATCGACCTTGCTTGCAGCGAGCGAGTAGTGTTGAGGCGAAGCAATTAAGGCCTCCAAGAAACTTAAGCGCACGAGCATGTCAGCATACAGAACAAGCACATCGCCTGAGAGGTGAGACCTTGCACAAAGTAAGCCTTCAAGCATGCTATTTGTTTGGTAGCCTTCGTTGTGCACCGTAGCAACACCGTGCTTTTTGCACTCTTGGGCTACTGCGTCTGCATGATGCCCAGTAACTGCGCAGATTCTGTTAACACCCAGTGATTGCAAAAGCCGAATTTGACGTGTGAGAATCGAAACGCCGCCGACTTGCAGCAAGCATTTAGCGGTGCCTTCTCCAAGCTTCCCTAGGCGGGTACCTTGGCCACCGGCGAGAATAACTGCATTCATATCATTTCCCCTATTGGTTAACCTTTTCTCTATCCTGCCTCTCCGAAAATGGGGGCTTTCGCAAAAGCAGGAATCCAACTACACATTTCTAATTCTGAAAAGACCACCTCTAAGCAAAAAGAGCCCGAAAAGTGTTGCACGGCTCGATAACACGCGACCGAAAGAAAGCAAGGAAAACACTTACCGATATTGTGCTGTTTCCTGTACGACTATTAAAAGCAAGAGATGCAGCGAGTTTATCAAACTCAGATAGTGTAAGTCCTAGTTCTGAAAATGCAAAATTTACCGGTAGTTTATCCAACAAGGAGTGTAGAGGCTGTGAGCCATTACTGCCGAGAATTGAGCGGAGCGGAGCGGGTAGTGTTGTACGAGAGTCAAGAATGTAATCGAGAATATGCGGGAGAAACGCAGCGCAGGCGATGCCGTGCGGAACCCGATGTTGAAACGTAAGATAGTAAGAGAGTGCATGGGAGAGGGAGGTTTTTGTTCTTGAAAATGCTAAGCCCGTATGAATGGTTGCTCTTTGTAGATTCTGCTGGGCAGCAAGATTTTGCGGTGTCTTTGTTGCTATAAGTAGATTCTCTAAAATTAACGTTGCACCTTGAATCGCATGTTTTGTGCTGCTAGGACTTGCGTTCTTGTTCCAAATCGCATCAAAGCAGTGTGATAGGGCATCGAGGCCAGTTTGAATTATGATTGGGGTAGGTAAGCTAGTGAGTAATTCAGCATCATAAGATGCTTCTTTACAGAAACCGTTTTCTATTGAAAGTGAGTATTTACGCTTATTGCAAAAATCCCAAATTGTTGACCAGCAGGTAAGTTCACTTGAGGTGCCGGCAGTGGTGGGAATTGCGTATACCGGTATGTGGTAAGGAAGTTTCAACTCATCCCCACTGCGTAGAGACCTGAGCACCTCTGGAAACGGGATAGATAAAATAGCAGGAACGATTTTTGCGATATCGAGGACGCTACCTCCACCGAGCGCCACCACGGAATCAA
>CAYGNZ010000577.1:0-2328 GCA_964351345.1 uncultured Bdellovibrionales bacterium
GGTTCCAGGTTGTTTTTTCTATCTTTTCTAAATTCGACGATATTTTTTTGGATTTAAAATCGGACGCTAAGCGGAATCTTTTCACTACCTTGTTTTCCGCCAAAGCTTTTGTGTTAATAAGCGCGACTTTGGAGAGACGCCATACTTGTGGTCTAAATGACGTTGACTCCGTTGTTCTATGTGGTGAATGAGGCTGATTTAGGGCTCAGCCGGGCCGGGATAACTAACCATTCTGAGTCATGCTGTGTGGACCGAAGAATTCCGGAAGCAGTTCACGGGCCGTCGTCTCTTTGCGGTGGTCGGTGTCGCAGACGCTGATTACCAGCATATCGGGGTTGAAATCGGTCAGCCACTGACGACAGGCTCCGCAGGGAGGCGTGGCTTTGGGTTCTGCGGTGTATATCGCCAGTGCGAGAATTTTGAGCGTCTCGCCTTCGGCAGCTACCGCGGTTCCGATGCAGTTACGCTCGCCGCAAATAGTTAGGCCGTAACTGGAAGTTTCTACGTTGCAGCCGACATAAATCTCACCCTTCTCAGTGAGCACGGCAGCTCCAACTTTGAAATTGCTGTACGGTGCATGGGCGTTCGTATGAACTCGCTTAGCTGCTTCGATCAGCTCATCAAGTCTCTCAGAAACCTGTTGGGAAACCTCCATTGTTTATCTCCTATATCTTCACGTGGGTAGAAGTTGGCTTACGCCAAGGGGAATTGAAAATCTTCTTTTTTCTTGAAAGGAAAGAACAGCGAAAAGGCCAAAAAGGGTTGGCGTTTGGTGAGCTTCTATAGTGAATCATAATCGATAGAAAAACTCAATTTTCTCTAGAGAAAACGGTTCCAGGTTGTTTTTTCTATCTTTTCTAAATTCGACGATATTTTTTTGGATTTGAAATCGGGCGCTAAGCGACTATCTTTTCTCTTTCTTCTTTCCCTCAGGGGTTAGCAACACTTCTGTATTTTAGGCGATTAGTATCTTTGAAGTCGGTAGAACAAGCGTTTTGAAATCTAGATTTGAAGAGGAGAATATATGTTTCATTCAGAACAAGTGATCACTGCGACGGAATTGATAAAAAACTTCAAAATGTTTTCCAAAGTTTTAGAAGATGAGCCCCAAGCGCTGTTGATTACGCAAAAGTCGAACAAAGCTTTGGTGTTAGTAAGCGCGACACTCTACGAAGGGCTTTTGCATGAGTCCTGCTATAATACAATGCGACGAGGGGAAAACCCGTTTTATACTGATTAGAAAAGCAAGATTTGAAATCGGCTAATTTTTCCTCATTTTTGAAAAACAACCTGGAACCTTTTTTAGGGGCTGTGCTCCCAGTTTTTCATTGAATCAATCGTGCCTTGCTCAAGGCGCTCTTCTCTAAGCAAGAACGAGAACACTTTCTCAGCAAAAAACTCCTCTAAGAGCTCCCCGTCCACTTCCGGCAATTCGACGAAACTCCCGTCCGGAGAGAATCCACCGTTAAGAAAGATCCCATGAATATGCGGATGCCAATTAAGCAGCGCTCCTGCGGTGCGCAGCGCCAGCACGGCAGCCGGTTTTGATTTTCTCGTTCTTTATTGTTTCTTAGGGACAGAAGGAACATGTCCCCTATCTCTCTGAGAGTAGCCGGCTCTCGTCTACTCACCAGACCGCTCACTAGAACACTCATTCTATTCAAGAAGTTCTAAAAATCCGCCGTTGTTATAGACGTGGTATCTTAGACCCTAAAAGGGGATATCGGGCCATGGAATTCGGGCAAATGGATTGCCGCAATAGAAGTAACAAGGAGTAGTTGTATTTCGTGAGCAGTATCACGATAAATTCGAATATCGCCTCACTTAACGCTCAGCGTCGTCTGGGGCAATCCACTAATTCTCTTCGAGACTCCTTCACCCGTTTGTCCTCCGGACTTCGAATAAATCGTGCTGCTGATGATGCTGCCGGCATGGCGATCTCAGAATCACTCAAGGCGGATCAAAGAGTCTTTAATCAGGGAGTCCGAAACTTAAACGACGGCGTCTCACTGCTTTCGATTGCAGATGGAGCGATATCTGAGCTGAGTAACATAACTGTGCGGCTTGCCGAGCTTGCAGAGCAAGCTGCAAACGGTGCCCTTGGTGATAGGCAGCGCCAAGCGCTCGATGAAGAAGCGCAAGCGCTGAAAAACGAGTATGTTAGAATCGCTCAAACAACAGAGTTTAATGGACAAAAGCTTTTTGAAGGGGGATTTGGAGCGCTGCGACTGCAGGCTGGTTTTGGAGAGGATGGAGGGATTGTTTCAGCCCTCGGTGGAGCAATTGGCACCGGTGAGCTCACAGCAGGGGATTCCTACGCCACAGGCG
>CAYGNZ010000578.1:0-2326 GCA_964351345.1 uncultured Bdellovibrionales bacterium
ACAGAGATATTAAGCAGACCCCAATGCTCTTGTTTGCCACGGCCCTGATACCGGCGATCGGCCTCTGGGTACAAATGTACCTCTTGTTCGCGCCTACGTTGTATCCTGACTTCGTGCCGATCGATATCACTGATATCTTGGTGGCTCTTGGATTTCTTGGCGCCTATATTCTCTGCGCGGCGAGCTATCTGGAACGCGTACCCTTGATGCCGTTTGGTGATTTACTCGCTGAGTAGGCCGGGCGATACCTTCAGTTTTTCACCGCATCAAGAGCCGCGAAGCGGGTCAAGCTCGAAGACCAGTTTCATGCATTTGGCAAAACTCTCAGAACGTATAGGCTTCTCTTCCGGCTCATTCAGTGGCTGAAAGTTGTTTTCGATAAGCGTTCTGATATTGTTTCAACTTCCTCCCGTTCGAGTAGATACGTGCTGCAGTGTCTTTGCGGTTGAAAAGTTCGCGCGTTCAGCCGTACAGACACTTGCTGTCCTCAATTATTCCTCGTTTTCCCCAGAGGTTTTCCCATGTCCGATGACTATTACCGGGGGCGTTCGGGGCTGTCCCCTCGCGGAAACTACTCGAGCCCTGATTACGAGAGAGGGATGAGAGATGCGGCCGCCGAGACTCAGTCGAAGACTGACGACGGTCGCCGCCGCTCGCCCTCCTCTGGTGGTCCTCCGGTTACCACTGACTCCCTCACGTCTTCGAGCCCTGCGATTCTAGGTCAGCTCTATGAGGCGTGGGACTGCGCAAGCGACGATGACTTAGATGTTCTCGCCCGCCCCATCACTGGAGCGATGGGGCTGCTTCAATCGATCATCCTCGGCACAATTGCACTCGGCTTAGTGCTTATGTTGCGCGGCTTTCAGGTAGCGCTCTGCTTGATTGTGTTCGGAATCGCCGCGAGAATATTGATTGTCCCAGTAGACCTAATCTTATTCGGTTGGCTTGGGAGCAGTGTATTCAAGATGCGGCTGGCAATGTGGTTGGCGATGATCGCGACAGTAGTTCTCTCCGTAGTGACCAAAGAGTTATTCGTTGCGATTGGAGAACTGCTCGGGCTCCTAAGAATGAACTCACTTATTCTGCTAGTCACTGCGATTTGGACTGGGACCGCCTACACATCTTTCAAGATATGCTTCGGAATAAGCTACCAGATCGCGCTCCTGATCGGCTCTGCGATTCATGGCGGTTTAGCCACCGTCCTAGCGATACTCATCCTGATTGTTTGTGCAGTTTTCTCGTTCTTCGTCGCAGGATTCCTCACATCGACCCTAGTCACCAAGTATGGAATGCGGTTTTTGTAAGACTGTTGATTTGCCTAGACTCTGCGTGCCTCCTCACCAAGTTGAGGCGCGCAGCAGTCCTAGGTGAAATTTTTTTAATTAGAGCAAGTAAGTAGCTCCCTATGGTTAGAATAAGCGAGGACAGCTTGTCTAATGATTTCGAACGTCACTCAGTTGTTCACACAGCAAGCATTTCAACGGTCCCTCTCTACGCTTTCAACAACAAAAGTAATCGCACAGAAACCTCATCTGCAAGGCGGCGTTTATCTGTGTAGTGGGAGAATTTAACTACAGAGCACGTGGAGCACGCAGGGGGCGAAGGGCGGTTTTAGTGCATTAAGAATGAGAAACTAAAAAGGATGCCTCAGCTCGCACGACCTCAGCTGAGTATCTGCGCGTACTGGGCATCCTTTTAGTAGTAGCAACAAGCTACCCTGGTCTCAGCGGATTTCCTTAAAACGGAATATCGTCATCATCAAAACTAACAGCCTGACCCACTGAGCTCATTGCTTGAGGAGGCATATCGCCGCCCATGTCAGCGCCACCGCCGCTCATCTTCTCAACGGCCATGCCGCCTGAATCTCGTCCACCGATGAATTGTACGCTTTGAGCGAGAATCTCAGTGGTGTAACGATCCTTGCCTTCTTGGTCTTGCCACTTGTTGGTGCGAATTCGGCCTTCGACAAATACTTGTCGACCTTTCTTTAAATATTGTCCGCAATTCTCCGCGGTCTTTCCGAAGGTCACTACTCGGTGCCACTCGGTTTGCTCGACCCACTGGCCGTCGGCATTCCTGCGTCGGTCGTTGGTTGCCAGACGTAGGTTACACACTGCGGTCTGCCCTTGCGTGTAGCGGATCTCTGGGTCTGCACCCAAACGGCCAAGGAGAATCACCTTGTTAATGCTCATGAATTACCTCCGAAAATTTATTATCTGCTGCTTTCAGCCAAGAACGTACTATAGGGAAATCTCAGGCCTTTGTCATACCCGCTGCCCGGCATAATTTCTAGCGCGAGCTTCTGTGATCGTCGACTCGGCGAAAA
>CAYGNZ010000579.1:0-2325 GCA_964351345.1 uncultured Bdellovibrionales bacterium
GAAAGGAAAAAACAAGGAGCTTGATAATTGGAGAACTTCTGTGCGTATGCCGTTTGAAGGCGTATTTGCACATCTCAGTAAGAGAGTTCGTTATCGAGGAGCTGTCAAGACCCAATTTCAAGCTATTATGCAAACGTTTGGATTCAACTTTAATCGATTACTTCGTATCAACGCTCCTCCGTTGCAACTCGTCTAGCCTAAGAAGAGTCAATCCCCGAAACAAGTCAGTTACTCCACGCTCGTCCCTTGTTGCTACTAACGAATACTAGAAAACATGCATTGCATGTTTTCTAGTATTCGAGACGAACGCCTTGCTCGGCGTTCGGGCAGGCTGCGCCTGCCGGTCCCGCCAAAAAACTTTGTTTTTCGACGGTCCCTAGCGGGAATTTGGACGATTCAGCTTCAAGTGGATGGATTTTGCCGTAAAAGCCTCAAAGTCTGCCATTGCTCGTTGCGCTGGTCCTGTCGAAACGACGGGGTGCTGAGCGACATATTTAATCAATGCGGATTTATGGCCGATAGAGTAAATTACCACCAATTGACCGTGGTCGGGCACCTTATGAGAGCCGTAAGCCTGGGTAACAGGCGAAGTCTTGCGCAATGGTAAATGATTAAACAAAGGACCCATCTTCGATGACAATCAAATCAGTGCAACGACGCCATGTCGAGAATCGCTACAGTAAATCAGCTATTGCTGCTGATGCAGTCGCGATCACTCATTTCTGCCTCGCGAATTTTTTGTTTCTCATCGGTGAGTGGACGGATTTGTTTAAGGCAATTGATGTTTCCAACGCTGGCTGGGTGATTGTGAACGAATATATCGATGCACCGATTTACAATTTTTTCAAAGGCTTTGTCGGAGACATCCATTCGGATGGCCTGATGTTTTTCATGTCGGTTGAGTTGGTAATTATTGTCTCATCTGTGGTCTACGCCTTGATCACCTATGCTTTCTTTAAGGCAATTTCGCTTTTCACCGTCTAGCCTAGCAGCACAGTAGATTCAGCCCTCGATTCCATCGCAATCCTCGGACGCAAAGGTAATTAGTAATTCATCGTTTGCAACAAGTGAGCCGACTGCGACATGGATGCTTTCTATTTGAGCATCTTTCGGCGCTCGAAAAAGATGCTCCATTTTCATTGATTCGATAGAAATTAAGACGCTGCCCTTTGCGACCTCTTGCCCCTCTTTTACTCGCAATTCCAATACCGTTCCCGGCATGCTGGAGCGCAATTCCTTTGCAGAGCTGCTCGTAGTCTCATCAATCGCATCGACGTCTGCACTTGGTTTTATCGTGAATACATGTCCAGCGATTACAAGGCTTAGGAGCAGATTCTCTCTTGGTGTCCGGCTCCGCGCCGCGATACGGGCCGTGAGATTGGGATGCTGAGGTGAAGTGAGCAAGGTCTCACGCTCTCTTTCGACAACGATTGCAGCGGTCTGCTCATGGGTGACGCGGTAGGTTCCCCGTTTAAATGAGCTTTGCTCAACGGCAACCGAGACCTCAAGCTCTCGATGATGTTGAAGGCTGCCGCAGTGTAGAAAAAGTTTCATTTCGAGTTCTGGCGATTGTGAGCGCGGACAAGTGGAGAGCGCAACAAAGGGATCACCGGAGGCGTCTTGTGGCTGTAGAGAAATGTGCAAATAACAAGCTGCGGCAAGCGAGATGAAATTTTCAGCAAGTGGAAACGCCGATTCGCCTTTCTCAAGAAGCGCACCGAGAAACGTTGTCGAAGGTGGGGGAGCGTTTGATAGCTCGGTAAGGAGCGAAAGCAGGAATGAGATATTTGTCTCTACACCAAGAATAGAGATGGAATCGAGTTGTTCTCGCGCCAGTGAAAACGCAGAATTTGGATCTTCTCCATGCACAATCGATTTGGCAAGGAGGGAGTCGTAGTACGGTGTTACGGAGAGGCCTGGTGCAAGTGCGTGGTCGATTCTGCTCGGCGGGGAAGGGTGGGGGAGTGAGCATTTTTTTATCAAGCCCGTACTTGGTGCAAATTCATGCTGAGGTATTTCGGCGTAGACCCTTGCTTCGATTGCATGGCCGGAGCTGCTGATATCACTTTGTGTAAGGGGAAGGGTTTTGTCCCGTACAGCCGTGATTTGTAGCTCAACGAGATCGACTCCGGTGATACATTCCGTGATTGGATGTTCAACTTGTAAGCGCGGGTTGATTTCGAGGAAGAATACCTCTTCGGTTTCAGGAGCGACAAGAAATTCCACAGTCGCAAGACCAAGAAGTGAACTTGCCTCCCCTAATTTTTGAGCGAAGGAAAATAGTTTCTCGCGGAGTTTGGGAGAGAGCCCACGTGCAGGAGCCTC
>CAYGNZ010000580.1:0-2319 GCA_964351345.1 uncultured Bdellovibrionales bacterium
GAGAGAGATGTTTGCGCTCTCGGTCGCAAAGATTTCCAAAGCTTCCGAGCCGCTTCCCGCTGCGAGCACCGTGTATCCGATCAGCTCGAGGCTTCGTTGGAGAACTATTCTGACCGCTTCTTCGTCATCGACCACAAGAATAATCTCAGTACCTTCCGGGATGGCGTCCTGAGTTGCCTTGCCTACTTTTTCTTTTGGCGCCTGAGATGTTGTCGGTTCTTCCTTTTTACAAACGGGTAAGACGATATCAAATGTCGTGCCTTTGCCTTCTTCGCTCTCAAGCAGGATTGCCCCGCCGTATGCCGCAACAATGGAATAGACTGTCGCCAGGCCTAGACCCGTCCCCCGTTCGTTCTTGGTGGTGAAGAAGGGTTGAAAGATTTTGCCTTGAACTTCTTTTGGTATGCCTGAACCATTATCTCTGATCGTGAGTTTTACGTAATCTCCTGGTCGGAGCTCAAGATCATCATCGTCGCTCAGTTCAAAGGGATCGATTGAAATTCGAATAGCTCCCCCTTGCGGCAAGGCGTCGCAGGCATTCACCAGTAAGTTCATGATTACCTGACTGAGCTGGCTTTCATCGCCGTAGACGCTGATATCTTCCTTACCGCCATGGAACTCAATGCTAATATTTTCCGGCACGGCGGCGCGCAGAAGGTTAATACCTGCGGCAACGACGAGGGTGAGGTTCACCGAGACGAGTTCGACCTCTCCACCTCGAGCAAAATCAAGTATCTGCTGGGTGAGTGATGCGGCTCGTCTGGCGCCATCCTCGATTGCAACAATAGAATCTCGATTTTCAGCGTTTTGTGGTTCTGAGAGACGGAGGTAGGATACGTGCCCCAACACGCCCGTCAGCAAGTTATTGAGATCGTGTGCGACACTGCTGGCAAGCACCCCAAGAGATTCAAGCTTACGCTGTTGAATCCCCGCACTCACTGTTTGATCGCCTTCGAGCAGCGACGTGGGCGTGACCGAAAGCAGCAGATGCCCTTGAGCGGCGTCTCCTCCCACTGGCCTCATGCTCAAGGTGAGTGCTTTTAAGCTTAGGTCATCACCCCGCCACAGCACATTGCTATCCGTGTGAGGGAGAAACGAAAGAGGTGCTTGTTCGCCACTGCTGGGCTGACAGAGTTCATCAAGTGAGCGATCGCAACAGTTCTCTCTTAAAGTTCCGGTGCTGAGTTCAAAGGATCGATTTACGGCAAGTATCAGCCCATCGGCTGAAACAACGGCGAGTGGTTCAGGAAGAGATTCAAATAGCGCTTCAAACAGCTCAGTCATAAGTTTCAATGTATCCGCCCCTATCTCGGGCGGTGCGTCTACCAAGGCTCATTCTCGGGGAATAGATTCCCGAGGGAACGACAGGGGATTAGTGTGGTGCTCCACGAGAATATCGATCAGTGACTATATTATCCTACACAATATTATTGAGGCATTCTCAGGCTGGCCGTCCTTTTCCAGCATCAGAGCCTTAATTCATCTTCTCGTCTGCGCTAATTCCTAACCTTCTCAGAAAGCTTCCATCAAGGACAGCCCATATGTTTGCACCTTAATTAGAGCCGGAAAAATCGACCTACAAGTGGGCAACTTTTGACGCTTTGTTTAAGTTTTACGCAGTAGGAATACGGAGAATATTTGCAGAACTGAGAAAATTTCCTGATCCGTAAAATTGGTTGCCAAGGCCGGGTGATTTGCATAAAGCTTGTTTTGTAAGGGGGTTGTACTCACTTTTTCTGATTGCGACACGAGGCAGTCAAATACCTCTTGCGGGTAAAATCAATTGGTCCAAGTGGTAGGTCTAAAAACTTGGTCCGCATCTTGCTGATAGGCAAGGGTGAAGTGTTGATAGTTGGCGTTTGGCTACGGAAAATTGGGCAATGATATCTGATTATATCAATCTCAAAACAGGCCGTCGTTTTTCTGAATGGAATCGTTTTTTTAAGGTTTGATTCGTGCCTCTTGGTTTTAGTCTGCTAGAGCGGTAGATAAGTAGAGACCTCGGGGTTGAAGTTATCGTTGTAGATTGGGAGTTAGTATCATGGCTGAGTTATATCGCGGCACAGTGAAGTGGTTTAATGACGCGAAGGGGTTCGGTTTTATCGAGCACACAAGCGGCAAAGACGTATTCGTTCACTATTCAGTAATCGAGTGGGATGGATTCAAAACACTCAAGGATGGTGAAGAAGTAAACTACGAACTAAAAGAAGGCGAAAAAGGACTTCATGCGGCAAAAGTGGTTCGCACCGCTGCTGCAAAGAAGAAGGCCGAAAAAGCCCTTGCAGAGGGAGAGCAAGCACCAACAATGGTTGCTCCGAA
>CAYGNZ010000581.1:0-2319 GCA_964351345.1 uncultured Bdellovibrionales bacterium
GCGGTATTTGCGATCGGTGTCCTCTCAGGCGGGTGCAGCGCGCATGTGAGCAGCACCCTTCAAGATCTACCTCCCGTGCAGCTGCCGGGACGGCCTGAACTGGAAGAATCAAAAAATTTCATACAGCAGCGTGCACACCGCCAAGGGTACCGAATTAGAAGCGAAGGAGAACTTGTCGTTCGTGCCGGGAGAGTGATGCAGCGTCTGACGGATGGACTTGGGCTGCCCAGAGGTATTTGGCCGCTGTTTGTCATTGAGGCGCCTGATCGAACGAATGCGGCAGCGTTTAATCGGAACAGCATTCTCGTGTATACCGGTTTGCTCTCTCAGCTTCGTACTGATGCTGAGATCGCCGTTGTCCTGTCGCACGAAATTGCGCATCTCGCCTTGGCGCACGGTTTAGACCCGAGCATTGGCCCGCAGCGGCAAGCGCCAATCGGCTTCCAAGGAGCGGTGCATGCGTCTATTCCCTCCCTGGAACTGGAGGCCGATCGCGTGGGAATGACTATTATGGCGCTGGCCGGGTATGACCCTCGGGCTGCGCTTCTCTTTTGGAATGAAACCGGCATTGCGATGTATGGGACCGATCAGCCTGAGGTGCTTTCTCATCCTGCTTATCAGGAGCGTGGACTGCACTAGGTCAGCGCATCCTCTTTCCGAGGGTTGTTCGACTTCTTTCGCGGTTTCAGGTGGAGCACGAGCGCATCGTCTTCCACATCCACCTCGACACTTCCTCCGTGCTTAAGTTCACCGAACAAGAGTTCGTCGGCGAGTTTGTCCTTGATTTCACTTTGAATGAGCCGGTGTATCGATCTTGCGCCGAATTCGGTGCTGTAGCCCTGCTTTGCAAGCCAGCTTCGAGCGGCCGGAGTGGTCACAATGTCGGCTTTCTTTTGGGTTAGCTGCGAATCGATCTCTGTGATGAACTTATCGACGATTTTTTCGACGATTTCCATCTCCAGCGGCTTAAACTTAACAATCATATCAAGACGGTTGCGAAACTCAGGGCGAAACGTTTTGTCGATTGCTCCTTGTCCGACGCTTTGATGCGCACTGCCGAAACCAATCGGTTTTCCGAACATGCCTTCAGAACCGACGTTGGACGTCATTATGATAATCACATTGCGGAAATCCGCCTTACGTCCGTTGTTGTCGGTGAGGGTCGCGTGGTCCATTACCTGCAGGAGAATATTGAATAGATCCGGATGAGCTTTTTCGATCTCATCGAGCAGGAGGACTGAATGCGGATTTTTAATAATGGAGTCGGTAAGCAAGCCTCCTTGATCAAAGCCGACGTATCCGGGAGGTGCGCCGATTAGGCGAGCGACCGTGTGCTTTTCCATGTACTCACTCATGTCAAAGCGCAGCAATTCCAGGCCGAGAATCTTGGCAAGCTGCCGGGCTACTTCTGTTTTGCCGACCCCGGTTGGTCCGGCGAACAGAAAATTCCCCACGGGCTTGGCTTCTGCGCCAAGGCCGGCTCGGGAGCGGCGGATAGCGCGGCAGAGTCCGCTGATTGATTCATCCTGCCCAAAGATTACTTGTTTTAACTGGGGTTCAAGCTCCATCAATTTGTCGCGATCACTGGTGCTAACCGTGCGCGGCGGAATTCCGGCGATTTTTGAGACTATTTTTTCAATATGTGCGCCTTTGACCATCGGAGGAGCGCTGGTTTCTGCGTCTTCGGCGGCCGTTGAGGCGGCACGCGCGAGACTGAGCATGGCGCCTGCTTCGTCAAGCACATCAATCGCTTTGTCCGGGAGAAACCGTTCGTTGATGAACTTATCCGAGAGCTCTGCGGCGGCTTTCAGGGAGGCTGTTGAGTAGCGGACCTCATGAAAATCTTCGAAGCGAGACTTAAGTCCCTTGAGGATGCCGATTGTTTCATCGACGCTTGGTTCGAGTACGTCCACTTTGAGGAAGCGTCTTGCGAGTGCGCGATCTTTCTCAAAGTGATTCTTGTATTCTTCGAAGGTGGTGCTTCCGATGCAGCGGAGACTTCCCTTGGTAAGAATCGGTTTTAAGAGATTCGCCGCGTCAAGCGTGCCGCCTGAGGTCGCTCCGGCTCCGACGATGGTGTGGATTTCATCGATGAACAATATCGCTCCGTCCTCACGCTCCAGCGCACGTATCACGCCTTTGAGACGCTGTTCAAAGTCGCCTCGATAGCGAGTGCCGGCCAGCAGGGAGCCCAAATCCAAGGCGTAAATCTTAGTGTCCAGCAGTTTCGAGGGAACATCCCCGTCGACAATTCGCAGGGCAAGGCCCTCTATGATAGCCGTTTTCCCAACGCCCTGGTCGCCGACAAGAAGGGGATTA
>CAYGNZ010000582.1:0-2316 GCA_964351345.1 uncultured Bdellovibrionales bacterium
CCTGCTTAACGGGGCAAAGATTTTTATCACCAATGGGGCAAGAGCACGTTTCGTGCTTGTGCTAGCGAGGACCTCAGATGAGGCTGGCTATGACGGCTACACCACCTTTGTCGTTGATACCAAGAGCGAAGGATTTCGTGTCGAGCGAAAGCTTGAGAAACTCGGCTGGCATGCTTCCGATACGGCAGAGCTGAGCTTTACCAATGTACTTGTGCCCAAGCACATGGTTCTTGGTGAAGTAGGTAAAGGTTGGTATCAAGCGATGACCTCACTTGAGTGGGAGAGACTGATGCTGACCTTGGCAGCAATTGGTGGGGCGAGTGAGTGTCTTGCCAGCACCGTGCGCTATGTAAATGAGCGCAAAATTTTTGGCCGCACTATCGGCAGCTTTGATGTGAATCGGCAGCAGCTTGCACTTTTTTCGAGCAAACTAGAGGCAGGTCGAGCGTTTTGTCACGATTGTATTCGCTTATTGCAAGCGGGTGAAAGATGTCGCAAGGAGGTGAGTTTGGCCAAGCGCAGTGTGTGTCAGCTTGCAATTGCAATTGCTGATTACTGTTTACAGCTTCACGGTGGTTACGGCTATACCACTGAATTTTCTCCTGAGCGATGGCTGCGAGATCTACGACTGAATACTATTGGTGGCGGAGCAAATGAAGTGATGGCGCGGGTTGCAGAGAAGGAAGTGTTTCGTGCCGCACAGAATTAGTGGGAGTTAGGAGAATACTTTACTCACTAGCTCTCGGGCGGCTTGAGAGGGGGATTGCTTCCTTTCACTGAGGTTTTTTAGCGCCTGAGCAAACCTCGCTGCCGAATCAGCCTGCTCGCGAACACGCCGTAGACACTCTCGTGAGATTTGATTCTCTAGCGTTTGTCGCAGCAAACTCTCTTTTCTTCGCTCCAAGTAGCCAGAACTCTCAGCCCAACTTCGAAACTTCTCAATTTCTTCGAGGAGCTTATCAATTCCTTCGTTTTTGGACGCCACGGTTTTCACAATCGCGGGGGAGCGGTCTTTGCTATCTGCAAGACTCATTACTTGGACTAGATCCTTTTTAACCAAGTCAGCGCCAGTTTGGTCAGCCTTGTTAATGGCAAACACATCGGCAATCTCAATAATGCCTGCCTTCAGTGCCTGCACAGAATCCCCCATCCCTGGCACCAGCACCAAGACCACACTATCTGCGGTTCGCACTACTTCGATCTCCGCCTGCCCTACCCCAACCGTTTCAAGAATAATGATGTCAAAGCCGGCTGCATCACAGGCAAAGATTGCTTCTGTAGTTCGTGGCGCAAGACCCCCGACAGCACCCCTTGTTGCCATAGAGCGAATGTAAATATCGGGGCGCGATTCGGCCAAGCCCATGCGTATGCGATCACCAAGCAGCGCTCCTCCGGTGAAGGGGCTACTAGGATCAATTGCAAGAATTGCTACTTTCTTACCTTGTTCGGCAAAACCAACCGCCAAAGCGTCAACGAGCGTAGATTTCCCCGCACCGGGAGAACCAGTAACGCCTAAGACGTAGGCATTGCCCGTGTGGGGATACAACTGCTCGATGTAAGATTCGACTTCAGGGCTCTCATCTTCAATTAGGGAAATTAGCCGCGCAAGAGAACGTACATTGCCTTTTCGTACTTTTTGAACTAGCGAATTTTCTGATTCCTTTGCCACAAACTCCTCGTATTATTCGCACTTTATTATCAATCAGTTCTACGGCAAATCCGGTTATAGCAAAAGGCTTGCCTTCTACTGACAACCTCGATTTGGCCTAAACTTGACGTAAACCAAGGAACAATTAAAAATACCCCAGATGAGGCGTACATGACGCGTTGAACTCCCGATAATCGGCGCTTTCTTGCTCTTCAGTAAGACACTAAGAATATTGAACTAACAAAAGCGGCATAGCGCGTTAGACTGCAATATTTGTGCAACGCTTCACTGAATTAGTTATTTGCTTGTGTTGCTGAATGCGAATTGCAGGCGCCATCCACATTCGTTCCTTTTCAAATCTAAGCTGAATAGACTTCTCGCCCTTCGACAACTTGAAGCTTGCAGTTTCAAGATGTCGAACGGCCGCACGTTTCGCCGTTGATATAATCAGTTCGCGTTACGTTAGAAAGGAAGGTTTTCATGACTCAGGTCCAAGGTAAGGGCGACCCGAAGCTTTATCACCAAGAGTATGCTGCTTGGGAAGAGCAGCCTAGCGTGGCGGTGCGATTGTCGACGAAACTCGATCTCCCCTCTGCACGGCTCCTTGTTCCAGGTGTTGTCCGACAACCGACTGGAGATCGACTCCAGCTTCTTGAAGTTGGTTTTCT
>CAYGNZ010000583.1:0-2315 GCA_964351345.1 uncultured Bdellovibrionales bacterium
TCGAGTGTGACTCCAGCCCATTATTTCTTCTCGGAGATCTGCGAGTTTCGTATTCTCCTCGAGTCGAAACACCACGACGCGCGGGGTGAGAACGTCTTTTACTAGTCGGCGATCGAGTCCGACCACATTTCTTATGACAGACCCCTCGAGGTGATCCAATACCCCCTCCTCACGCCCAAGCTTCGCCATCGACAGCACCTCATGCTCAGATATGGAAGGTGAAGCAGATCCTGCACCGACATACCGCGCAATGAACTCGGTTAAAATTATCAATGGGCGGAGAGCCTTGGTCAGGAATAGCAGAGGGAAGGCAACGAGCACCGAGGTTTGGCGAGCGTAAATTGTCCCCACTTGCTTGGGCACAATTTCACTGAATGCAAGAATTAATACTGTATAGAATATCGAGAACGCGATAACCACCTGCTCGCCATACGGAGAAACGATTGCGCCCGCCATCGCTGCACCCAGGGTATTTGCGATGGTGTTAAGAATCAACACGGCAGAAATCGGTGGGCCAATGTCGTTTTTAAAACCGAGCAGAATTTTGCCTTGCTTCGAGCCTTTATCAGCAAGATGCTTCACGTGAGGCAATGGCACAGAAAACAAAGAGGCTTCCGTTAAGGAGCAAAGCGCTGAAATAGATATCGACAGACCTACGACAATAAATAGTAGTACCATTGTCGTCTAGGTGCTCCGCAGCTCGACCAAGGAAATACCTTTAGGAAATTTTCTCATTACTAAATGTAGCTCTCGCAGATCCAAACCAATGGATTTCGATTGGCGTTGCCCCGCAAAAGGGTAAATCCACACATCGGACTAGAGTAATGTACTCTCTATTGAGAGAAAAGAGCCAGTTTTCCTATCATGCCACAGGATTGGCCACTCTGGGGAGAGCGATTACACAGGTCTACGCGTCAAGATTTGTTCAGATCATGCTAGAACACTTAAATTCGACAATGATGCAGTAAAAACAACGTTTTTCCCCGGCGAGGCTATGGTATCATTACTTAGTTAGCCACCACCCGGAAATCACTTAGGTATGTCGACGCTATGCAAAACCTTACCCACATTACTGAATCATCGAGTCTGGCCGAAGCATTTTTCCGAATCGCAAGCAGCGAGCCTGACCTCAGTGTGTACTCCCAAGCCACTCTTCCAGCGGAAACGAGTGACGATGCTTCGGCACCGCGGAAGTGGCGCTCATCAAGCTTCATCGATGTCAAAAATGATATCAATAAAATCGCACGCACCCTTCGCTCTCAAGGCGTACAGAAGGGTTCAAAAGTAGCAATCATCTCTCAAACGCGCCCCGAGTGGATGAAGATCGACTTAGCGATCCTCGCTCTTGGTGGTGTTTCTGTCTCGGTGTATCAAACTCTTCCTGCCGATGACATTGCCTATATCCTCTATGATTCTGGCGCTGAAATTGTATTCGCCGAAAATCAAGAACAGGTCGATAAAGTCGCCGAAGTGCTCAGTCGAGCCTTCACCATGCCCGCCACCGAAGATCGCGAGAGCACCACAGTCGAACTCAGCCTCAGAAAAGTTATTACAATCGAAACTGCGGTTTGGGATAGCCCCTTACTTCTTCAGCTTTCTGAAATCTTGAATGAGGAACCCGCAGACAGTCCGCAAGAAACCGCTTCAATAGAACGTCAAGATCTGGCAGCGCTTGTCTATACTTCTGGCACGACTGGCCCACCGAAAGGCGTAATGCAGAGTCATGAAAATCATTTGTCTAATGTTCGGCAGGCGTTTGACTCGGGATTTTTAGAAAACGATCCTTCAATTTGTCTTTTTCTACCTCTGGCGCATTCATTCGCAAAGCTGATGGGCTACATCGGTTTTCTGTCGCGAGTTGAACTACGTTTCCCTGCGGTCGTTGATTCACAAACCTCGAAGCTCAATCCACAATCGACCACCAAGGATATCCGAGAGAGTAACTCCAACATATTCCCCGTCGTTCCTCGCCTCCTGGAGAAGATGCGTGATGGGGTTTTGGCCGCAAGAAACGAACCAGGAGTCAAAGGGAAGCTGGTCTCCCTTGCCCTCTGGGCCGCGGCAGATCACTACGCCTCCGAAAAAGCAGGGCAAAAGCCAAAAGTGCTCACCCTGGCTGCCTACCGTGGAACCGAATTTCTACGAAAAAAACTGGAGGAAAAATTATTCGGTGAATCTCTGCAGTTTGTGTTGTCAGGCGGTGCGAAACTCCCGATTGATGTAAATGAATTTTTCGATTCTCTTGGGATAAAGATTATCGAGGGCTACGGTCTGACTGAAACCTGCGTTGCAACAAACGTTGGTCGCGTTGGCGT
>CAYGNZ010000584.1:0-2314 GCA_964351345.1 uncultured Bdellovibrionales bacterium
TACGAAGAATCCAGACACAAATAGTTGGGGAGTAGAACTTCGAACGACGAACCTTGAGTTGGAAGCTATTTCTCGTTACGAAGACGCAAGTAGCATTCCCGCAGTTGGCTGGCGTACCACGGTTGAGAGTTTGCAAGGATATTTTTATCTTCCGCCGTCTTGGAAACTACTCCACGTCGGAGGCACATCACAGGTTTCCGGAGCCTGGATTGAAAGCTGGTCACTCCTCCAAGTATTTCTCTCCTTTCTGGTCGTTGCCGCTAGCTATAAACTCCTCAGTCCGCTGATTGCGGTCCTCATCGCAGGCTGCATGGTTTTTAACCAAGGGGAGTATCTCGCCCCACAAATGTTGTTTCTCCATTTGTTATTGCTTGTTGCTTGGAGGAGTGTACTCACTGAGGAAAAATCTGTGTGGTATCTAGCGTGTAAAGTTCTGCTCTACACGACCTTTGCGGTATTAAGCATCGAATGTTTCGCTTTTGCGAAATTGCAGTTTACCCAAATGCTGTTTCCACAGTTGGAAGCTGGAACACGCTACCGCTCGTTCATGCAGGATTTGCTCTTGAGCATTGAGACCGCGCCGTTGGTTTGGCCTATCATCCTATTCTACATTGGACTAAGTCTCGCCTGGGTGGTGAAAATGTTTCGCCTCTCGGGATTCAAGCCTCGACTCTACTCGTCAATGCAATTCTTCTTTATTGGTTTAATCAGCGTGCCAATTGTAAGTGCCCTGTTTGCAATTCAACCCGGTGGGAGCAGCAGTCTCTCACCTGCTCGTCAGATGTCGAACATTGCTGCCGATTTGGCACTGCCGATGCAGAGTGAAGGCAGATACGCAAAAAGAAAGTTTGCAGAAGAGTCTTTGGAGAAAGTTGGAGCAAGTGCGCCGGTACGACTACGGGACGAAGTTCCTAACAAGTCACTGGCAAGTGGACCTGCGATTCCTAATTGGAGCTGGCACTCACATTATTTTACCGTCGATGGTCCGGTCAGTGCCGAGAATACGCTTTCATTTTGGATTCTCAAATCAGGGATCATGCGCATCGTCGCAGGGCTTCGAGTACTTTTAATTCTCAGCGTCCTGTATCTCATCCTCAAAAAGATATGGACGGACCCTCTCGGCTTACTGCCAGCGATTCAGGAAAGATTGCGCCCAGGGCTTGCTGCGGGTGCACTAATTTTCGCATCAACGATCATTTTTTCTAATAGCATTGCTCAAGCCGAAATTCCTGATGCATCAATTCTTAGTGAGCTCGAGCAACGCTTGGATAAAGAACGCTGCAGGAAGAAGCAATGCAGCAGTATCGAGAAAATTCGTATCTCCATCAAAGAGCGAAAGTTTCTACTCGAAATTGAATCGAGCAGCGATGGTATCAGCGTGCTTGAGATACCGGGCCCGATTGAGGTCTTTAGTCCTCACCGAGCACGCTATCAGCAACAAGACTATATCGCTGCGCGTAGAAACTCTAACGGCTTCCTTGAACTGAAAACCAATGGCGGTCGCGAACGGTTTGAGGTGCAGGGTAGTATCCCTGATTCGAATGCGTTTTCTCTTAAGATTCCTCAACCGGCGCTTATCGTTGAAGTAGAGGCTCCCGGATGGCAGGTCGAGGGAGTGAGTGCCACAGGGGTTGCCTCTACTACCCTGCGCTTTACGGAGCGAGGAGCGGGCTCTGTAGAGTCAGCGCCGAAGGCGCAAGAACAAGTCGTACTGCCGACTTGGGTAAGTGTTGATCGCTCGATTCGTGTTGGGGAAAACGTCGTCGTGCTCACCCGCGTTGAGCGCGTCGGTGATACTCAAAACGCCGCGAGCGTGAACATTCCTTTACTCTCTGGGGAGCAAGTTACCTCAGGAAAGGTAAAAGTTGTCGACGATTCAGTCCAATTGTACTTCGAAGCGGGTAAAAGCTCACTCGCCTATGCCTCTGCCTTGCACTCCTCACCGCGTGAATGGACTTTAACAGCAAAGGCAGAGGGCCATATTAGCGAGCAATGGAACTTAAGCTGTTTGACAAGCTGGCGCTGCAAGGTCGAAGGCCTCACTCCCACCTCCGTGGTCTCAGATCAGTCGATGCAATGGTCCTGGAAGCCGTTTCCCGGTGAACAAGTTTCTATTAAAGCACTTGAGCTTTCAACTCTCGCCGGTGAATCGATAACGGTCGACTCACTGTTCCACAACATGAAGTGGGGCAGTAGCCTGCTGCAAGGCTCTGTGCAGATAGAAACCAGAGTGACCGAGCAGAGAAATCTCGACATTAGGCTCCAAGAGGGGCTCTCTGTAAAAGACGTGAAGGTAAATGGCGTTTCCGGCTTG
>CAYGNZ010000585.1:0-2311 GCA_964351345.1 uncultured Bdellovibrionales bacterium
TCGGTTGGATGGGGCGTGTGATGGACCAAATGAACAGCAACGGTGATGCGGTCTCACGATTTCTCACGATGGCGATTGGACAAGGAAACCCAACCGATATTCAAGGGGCGACAAAGCGCGGTCTTGGGCTTAACAACCTGACATCCTACAGCCTCAATTCTCAAATCAACACTAATGATCAGCGCTACCGAACCTACCTCGCGCAGCAAATAGCGAATTCCGTGCAAGCAACGACTCCCATAGAGTCCGCAGCGGTCCAGGGTCAGCGGGCAATGTATCAATCGATTGAGACATTACAGGCCGCCGCTGCCGGCTTCACTGGACGGGGAGTGAGTGGCACTCCGACGCTTGGCGCGCAGTACCCGACCGCCCGCCCAGGTCCACAGCTACGTCAGATAGCGATGCTCGTACAAGCCGGATTGGGAACGCAACTCGCCCTTTGCGGAATGGGCGGATTTGACCTTCACTCCAACATCGGAAACGAGAACGGAGCAGAGGCGAATTTGATGCGCAATTTAGATCAGGCTCTTGCCGCTTTTCGTGCCGATATGGTTGCCATGGGTAAGTGGAATGACGTCGTTATCGCCATCGACTCGGAGTTCGGTCGAACGATTCAAGAAAACGGTGGTGCGGGAAAAGATCACGGCCAAGCCATCGCCCTTGTCATGGCAGGAGGAGCGGTTAATGGTGGTGTCACTGGAGCACCAGTAACAGGCGATGAGTTCTTGAGAAACAACAATCGGCGAAACTGGGTTGAGGTGCAGTATCACTACGCAAACGCGTATGAGGAGATTCTCAACTGGGCAGGACTACCCTCAAACGGAGTTTTTGCCGATCACCCATCCTTTAACTTTAATTTGGTGTAACGCGAGCAGGATTTAGTGAGGTTACTTTTAGGGGTTTTTGCGATTGCAGTCGTGCAACTATGCACGGCCGTCCCGCTTCATGCGGAGACGCACGTGGTGCGTCTTTATGACTTCTATTACGAGCCAAAAGACCTCACGATTACTCAAGGCGATACGGTTCGTTATCTCTGGGTCGATGCTTTTCACGACGCGGTCGCGGGCAACCCACCGGGACTTGCCGCCCTTCCCTACCAGGATGTATTCAATACAGGGCTAGATGATCAGATTCCATTCGTGAAAGAAGTAGTTTTCTCGCGCGACATGCTGGTTAATTCACCGGCACCAAACAATCGCTACGATTACTACTGCACCCCTCATTTTACCTCTGGAATGATTGGTTCAGTGACCGTGCAACGAACTGCCCAGGATTTCTCAGCTACCGCTTCGTCTTGGCAAATGGTCCCGCCGAATACGAGCGATGCGAGTGCAAACTGCACTGCCACACTTAACGGCGAAGAGACGGAAGTCGAAATCACCTGCCAACATTCAGTAGCCCAGGCGAGTAGCGCCGCGCTCTACGATGGCTTTCTGGGGGAGGCTACTGAAAAAGTCTGCGATTTAGATTTGAGCGGCACAGTGACCGGAACCTGTGAACTGACCCAGGACCAAGCAAATAAGCTCTACGATGGTCGCTATTCAGTGATCATCCATTCTGCGAACTTTCCCGCGGGCGAGGTTCGTGGTCAACTGACGAGAATAAGTCAGAATCGCAGCATTAGTGGAACAGTTTCGCTACTTGATGGTTCACCGCTTCAAGGCGCGAGCATCAGCGATGGAACGCGACTCACGCTCACTGCTGCAGATGGCAGCTACACCTTAAGCGGTGTCCCCAGTGGGGCATACCAGCTGAGCGCCACTCGAAATGGCTACCTCATTGTCGCTGATGATGGAGTAAGCCCTCTTTTGATTAACGCGAACAACGCCAACAATCGGCACTTCACAGCCGTGCTCGGCGCTCCGCGAGCAGGGGATCGAGATGGCGATGGCGTTTCAGACATTCTTGAGCAGAATGACGGCACGAATCCCGATGATTCCGGGAGTTACAAGACTCACCTCCAAACACCAATTCGTGCGCTTTGGAATGGCTTCATCAATCTGATTAATATTGCCGCAATTATTAACAAGAGCGATCAGAGCTTCAACGTCACAATCAAGCTCCACGATATATCAGGTAATGTGGTCCACCAAGAGGATCGAGCAATTGCCGCAAATGGCGAGACCGATATCATATTAAACGACTTGCCTGGTTTCACTCCCAACTCCTTTGGTTTATTCACCGTCGAGTTCGATGCGAGCCTCAATGGATCCGTTGATGGCCAGATGTTTTATTACCGTCTTGAGCCAAACCTTCGTGACTATGAATTTGCCTTCGGCGTGCCGTTCTCCCCTCCGACGTTTGGAACTTC
>CAYGNZ010000586.1:0-2304 GCA_964351345.1 uncultured Bdellovibrionales bacterium
GCACTCGAAGCGAGCGCTGCACATCTTCTGGAGTTTTCAGCGTGTTGTCGAAAAGCTCGAATAGTACTGCGAGTGAAATACCGATAAGAAATCCTGCAAGAAGACCCAAGACTAAACAGCGTAGCTTTTTGGGGCTTGAGGGGCCCGCGGGAACGGCTGCTTTATCAGCGATAGAAACGTTGGTGCCGCTGCTTTCCGAGCTTACTTGGGCTGCTTTGAGCTGACGGAGAATTGACTGATGAAGATCTTGAATCGATTCATAGTCTCGTTTCATGATGTTGTACTGCACTTCTCTTCGAGAAAGTTCGAAGGCTTGACTCTTTTGCATGTCGAGCTGCTCTTGAAGTGCTTTTTCAGAGGCAAGCGCACTGTTGTAGTCCGCTTTGAGGGCACCCATCATTTGCCCGCGTTGCTGACGAATATTGTCTTGAAGATTGTTAATTCGTGCTTTGAGCTGAACCATTTTGGGGTAACTTGGCTTAAACTTTTCTGCCATCGAAGAGTATTCGGATTCAGCTTGCTTAAGCGCGAGACGTAGGCTTTGGATTGACTCGTCGTCATTTGCACTCGTTGATAGCCCTGAGCCCGATTCGGATTCTTTTAATTTGGTCTCTGCAAGAATTCTACGCGAGGTGGCCGCAGTGAGCAGTTCATTGAGCTCCGCCATTTTCCTTACGACGATGTTTTCATCCTTGTTCACTGAGACGATGGCATTCTCTTCAGCGTAGGCGGCGAGATTGCGTTCCGCTTGGGCAAGTTTGTCGGCAAGCTCTTCGGATTGACGCTTAAGAAAGAGTAAGTTCTCCAGAGTGGACTTTTGTCTATCCTCTCGCATGAGGTCGATAAATCCCTGGGCATGGGTATTGGCAATTGCCGCAGAGAGCTGAGGGTCGCTGGTGGTAACGCGCACGTTGACGAGTGCGGTTTTACGAATTGATTGAATTGAAACAATGTTGAGATAGGCCTTGAGTTTGCCAATTGGGTTTTCGTAGCTCTTCTCAAGCGCATCAGCGCTAAGTTCCTGCTCGTCGTTATCCCCAAAGAGTCGCTCGGTGATTGGTTTGAGAAAGCCAAAAAGTCCGGTTTGCCGGGAAAAATATTCAGTCAGTCTCTGTTGTAGGCTGGGGTCTGAGTAGACCTTATCGGCAAGAGAGAGTCCTGAGAGCAGAGAAACCTGGGTATTGAGATAGTCCTGTTCTCTGGTTTGTTGCCGCATCGCATCCTCGATACCTGCGCCCGAGAGTAGTGGTGCGTAGGTGCCGATTTTTAAGGTCGCTTCGGCAGTGTATTTGGGTGTTGCGAAAAAGGCGTAGGCACCAGCAAGAAATAATCCCAGGAACGAAATAAGCCCGATGAACCAGCGATATTTGAAAAACACTCGTGAGGTGTCCTCTAGTGTCCATGCTCGGAGCATTCCTTGCTCTGCTTCTCGTGAGGAATCTAGACCAGCATCAACAGATTGATACGCGGAGAGGCGATCGCGTTCACTTAAGTGGGTGGGGAGGGGACGAATGTGAGGTGACAGCTCGTTCTTGTTTTGTTCCACTTCTGCTCCGAATGCTTAACAATCTTTCCGACCCCAACCCGCCGCTTCTACCCGGCATTCGGTGGGACTGCTCGAAGGCGCACTAAAGAATTACACGCTCCGTGCCGCTTTTAAATCTTTTTATTCCTTACGGTCCGACATTACCTGAAAGACCGAAGCTCATTAAACTACCAAATCCATCAACTACCTGTCGGATAGCAAAGCGTATCGGCGCGCTGGGGATTCGAACGACATCTCCATCCCGCAAGCGAATGTCTTTGGAGGTGTCAGAGGAGAGGGAATCGAGGTCTACTTTAAGCAAGGCTCGCTCTCCGTTGCCTAAATCTCGGATGACTTCAACCTCATCGTCATCTGCGGAGAAAGTGAGGCCACCAGCCGAGGCGATAGCGCCAAGGAGAGTGGTTCTGGAGTCGAGCGTGTAGGAACCAGGTTTTTTGACTTCGCCGTCAACTTTTACGTTACCGGCTTGCGGAATGATGATGGTATCCCCGGCTTGCAGCGGTACGCCGAGAGGCGGCGTGTTTGTTGAGCCCACGAGCTGAGAAAAATCAACTTCTATTCCGGCGTTTGAGTCCGCTGGGCTGGATGGTAATTCGTCTATTTCCGCCCGTAGCGCCGTATCACTACTTGGCTTTCGGAGTATGGCGCGATCACGACCACGAAGGCGGGTTCTCTGTAAAATTTTATCTTGTTTCTGTTCATCAGCAGGAATCAAAATCACCACCCCACTGGCCAAATTCGTCCTCCCTCCTGCTTCA
>CAYGNZ010000587.1:0-2302 GCA_964351345.1 uncultured Bdellovibrionales bacterium
AGATTGAGCGTATGAATTAGCGGACGTCGCACATTTTGATAGCCATGCCCCGGGAGACTTCCTAGATACGCTTCTACTGCATTTAGCGTTTCGTTTCTTGCGCTAAACCCTCGGTGCTGGAGTTCTTTTAAGACTAGCTTCGCGGCACTATCAACAACTGAAACATCCTCATCCATCAGAACTATTGTTGCAGTGTAGTAACCAAAGCGTACTGCATTTGCACTGGCCTCAGTGACAGCTGAGTTTGCGTCAGTCGCCATATCAAGAGCGTCTTGATTTAGAAAACTCTGTCCCTCCATATGAAAGGCGTCTTTTATTATACCCGAGAGTCCTTGACGTTTTTGGAACCAATGCTTTCTGTATTTACGGAGTTCTTTTTCAGCGGTTTGAGGGTCAAGAAAAAGAAATCTATTTGACCAGCGAAAGCACAAGGGTAGCTCTCCGAGGAAAGATAGAATTTCTGGTCTGCTCGTTGCCGGTAAACCATTGATACTAAGGATGCGTAGATTTTTGTCTCCAAGTTGAGGGAAGAATCCGCCGACAAAATCTTCGGTGCCGAGTATGGCGTCGAGAAAGCAGGGATAATCCGGCCTGTACAACGGATGTAGTTGTCCGGAGATACAACAGTGTAAGAACGTCAGCAGTTCATCAGAGTCCATCAGGGAGAGTTTTAGCCTGCTTGAAAGAGCACCTTGAACTTGATCTCGTCTGAGCAAAAAAGTAGCTAGGGCTCCGTTCCAGGAATTATGTTGCGCATCTCCTTCCAAAAATATCGCAGAAATCTTATTCTCAATTTCTGGAGGTGGGAGATAGGTCAACGTAATCGCGTAGACGCTTTCAAAATGAACTCCCGCAGAAACGTAGAGGTCTCTCCGTTCAGAGTCGATCATTGTGAGAAGAGAATTAGGGAAGGCATTTGATTCAGGATATTCCGCGCTTTTCTTACGAATCACATCGACGTTGAGCATCCAGCCATCACCAAGGGAGAGCAGAGCGGAATTGATTTGAGCGGAGAGATTGGTCAGTTCTTCAACGCTTGCTGAATTCAGATCAGGCCCTTCGTAATACCACGCACTAAGAAAGGCTCCGTCTTTTTGTAGCACCACTCCTTCGGCAACCAAGGCCGCGTAATTTAGCAGCTCCGAAAAGCCATGGCTTTCTTGTTGGTGCTCAGCGAAGAACATCAGCACACCGGAATTGATGGAGAAATACGCCTTGATGGTGCTTTCAAGCTCGCTCTTGCCGAATAGACTCCTTGGTAGGAAATATGACGCACGTAGATTCTTCGCATTTGAGGATCTCTCTTGGCAAGAGCGCGCAATCCCCAGTGACCAAATGTCGCAAGTCCGATTGCAATACTAAATGATAGCCAATGAAAACCAACTCCAAGAATCAGAGCTGCGATAATAATCGCGTTCATCAGCACTAGCTCACGTTCTCCTCCAGCAAGTAGCAGCGGCCTTGTGAGCGATGAGTGTATGGGGATTTCTCTGAGTTCTCGCATTACTAAAGAGTTGCTCCCGCCCACCCAACAGATGTCATAAACGACACCGCTCCAAGTGCTAAGGCTCCACCAAGTGCCACACCAAAAACGCGTCTGACTCCGCTACTGCCTTCTGTAAAAGCAAAAAAGAAGCCGGTGAATACAATCGCTGCGGTAGTAAGCACATGAGCCACGGTGCCGGTTAAACTCTCAAGTATGGTTGTAAGTGGGCCATCCCAGGGCATTGCCGGTCCGTTAGCTGCGGCAAATGCAGGGGAGACCAATAAAAGTTGCAAAACTATACTGAGCGCAATTTGTTTCATCGTAAGACTCCGTTTTCTAGTTGTTCTACACATAAGCTTAATTTCTAGAGTTGAGAGTAAAAGTAATCGCCTGAAGATAATGTTTTGTTTACCGCAACGATTTCCTCGAGTTTTCTTTTTGTCCCGCGTCGACTAAGAAAAAGGATGTAATCAATTGTTTGCGCGATCACCTCGCGCTGCACCGGCATACCGGCTTCTTCGATAAGAAGTTCTAAGCGTTGAAGGGTAGAGGATGCTGAATTCGCATGGATACTTGTCGCTCCGCCGGGATGCCCGGTGTTCCAGACTTTAATCAGGGCATGAGCCTCTGCTCCCCGCACTTCGCCAACTATGATCCTATCAGGTCGCAGCCTCATAGCTGTTTTAGTTAGCACTAAAAGATCAGCAGAATCGCAGGTATGCAGATGCACATGGTTTTTAGCCTTACAATGGAGCTCGTAAGTGTCCTCGAGTATAACGAGTCGTTCTTGAGCCTCACCCTGTTCAACTATCTGTC
>CAYGNZ010000588.1:0-2300 GCA_964351345.1 uncultured Bdellovibrionales bacterium
GTGCTACGGGCCGAACACTTCATCGGCACCGAAACCTTATGCTCAATTCTACTCAGTCCCAATCTCTCTACTCATACCCCCCTGTCACCTCAGCTCCTCGTGGCTCAGCTCTTGCGGTATCCCTCGTTTCGATGTGCACTCCACGCGTGCACTACGCGCTTTTCCTCACGCTTGTTTTTTTATTTCCTGCGCTCCTCGTGTATTGCTTTTCTACAAGCGCGATTCCTTACGACATCCCTTCACTCTCCTTACACTATTCACTGTCTGAACTACTGTATTTTTGCACCTTGTCTGTTTCGCTCGCACCGGCCAAGGGCATAGCGCAACAGTTCGTCGAGTGGATATTTAGTCTAGAAGGCGCAATATCAATCATCGGCAAATGCGCTTTCATTGCTGCGATTGGATTTGCAGGCGAAGCGGGAGAGAATTTTTGGTATGGGGATCTGCGGCGCTCAATTAACCCACCGGTAACCACTATTCCGGAATCGGATTTACCCGCAAGACGCTCTCCTTTGGAAAGCTACTCAACTATCGCTTCACGAAATATTTTCGCAACGGTCAGTAAAGACGAACCCGCACCCAAGGCCGCTGAGCCGGTAACGAATTTGGAGTTACGCCTGGTTGGGACAAACGTCGGCTCCAGCGGTTCGCCCTTTGCGATAATCGAAAATACCAGCAAGCGCGAACAGGATGTCTTTGACTTATCTGAGTCGGTATTTGGTCAAGCAAAACTTGTCGAAGTGCTACCAGAAAGTGTGAAACTTGAGCGAAACGGAAAGGTTGAAATACTTGTGCTTCAAGAGTCAGACAATAAGACCTCCTCGGGTGGATCAGGCATTGAATCATTAAACGAGGACCAGACGGATTTTTCAGTCGCCGAATCTGAGTTAGAAGACGCACTTGCGAACCTTCCTCGCCTCTTGTCACAAGCGCGAGCAGTTCCCTACTTTCGCAATGGCAAGAGCGTAGGAATGCGACTATTTGCGATTCGACGAGGTAGTCTCTATGAAAAGTTGGGATTAAAGAACGGGGATATTATTAAAGAGGTAAATGACAATAGCCTCACCGACCCCGCGCAAGCGCTAAAACTTTTTGAACAACTGAAAAGCGAACGCTCCATTCAAGTCAAAGTCGAACGGAGTGGGCAAGATACACAATTACGTTATGCAATCGACTAGGTATTTGCGTTGGGCATGAATTTAACAGAACGTCTTACTTCATTACTCACCCTCACGGTGTTCGTATTCTCTGTGGCGACTGCTGATTGTTTTGCCCAATCAACAGACAATGCATCTAGGACGGTCAGTGATTTTGGCGCTGAAACAATCGAGTCCGAAAGTGCCGAGGAGGCAGTACAACCACTTCCACTAGACCTAGTCGAGGAGAAAGGAGGGATACCGCTCGATTTGCGCGACATGCTCAAATCCGTTGCAAAGGACTCCGATGAAGCAGTTCCTACTGAAGAGAGCGAGACAACTGATGCCACCGATATCGCCAATACAATTGCGGCACGAAGCACCGGTGAAGGGCTTGGCGAAGAAGCACTCCAGCAAGAAACAACCGTACTCAATGTCAACGACGTCGAACTTACTGCGCTGATCAAAACGTTTAGTAAGTTAACGAAGCGAAACTATATCGTTGATAGCGCGGTAAAAGGTAAAGTGACAATTCATTTACCTACCCCGGTCACGCTGGCTGAAGCACTGCGAATTTTCGACACGGTACTGCTTCTTAAAGGGTTCACTACTGTTCCCGTAGAACTCAATACTTGGAAGGTCATTCCCGCAAAAGATGCGAAGCAGACAACCATCCCCTTGGTAAAGGATGGCGAGGCACTCAGTTCCTCCGATGCCTTAGTGACAAAAATGATCCGCCTTCGCCATCTACCTTCCGCTGACATGGAGCAGATACTCACTCCGTTTGTCTCCAAAGATGGCGTGATGAAAGCCGTCTCCGGTAGTAATGCACTTCTGGTGATAGACTCTCAATCCAATCTCGATAGACTCGAGTTAATTGCGGGTGAGTTAGATGTGCCCGCGCTTGATCAAGAAATCACGATAATTCCAATTCTCTACGCAGAAGCGTCCGATATTGCAGAAAAGATCAACGAAATTCTTGGCGAAGAAGAGGATGAACAGCGGCAAAATATTGCAACGCGATCGCGGTTTACTCGACGTTCGACTCGAGGGAATACGAGAAATCTGAACCAACAGCAGCAGCAATCAGATACCAGTGAACGAAGAAGTTTACCCTTAAAAATTATTCCAGACGAGAGAACGAACTCGCTCATCGTTGTTGCG
>CAYGNZ010000589.1:0-2297 GCA_964351345.1 uncultured Bdellovibrionales bacterium
TTCAGACTTCTCCTAGCCTGGTGCAGGCGGACTATGGGATGATTGAACGGGCAATATCAAATCTCGTGAGCAACGCGATGCGTTATTGCGAAAATAATGGAGAGGTTCGAATCATCCTCAAAGACAGTGTCGAGTCCTTTCAGGTCGATATTGTAGATACTGGAATTGGCATGAGTGAAGAGGAGTTGCCTTTGGTCTTCGAACGTTTCTACCGCGGTCGGGACGCGGCTGCACGTTCGCCAGGTGGTTCTGGCCTTGGCCTTGCCATTGTAAAGAAAGTGATGGATGCGCATGGTTTTGAGATACGCGTGCGGAGTGAGGAAAAGAAAGGTACTGTTTTTTCACTCTATTTTGCTCGTTATCATGAGAATAACGAAGAGTAATTGGAGATCAAGATGGGCGATGTTCTTCTGATTGAAGATGATGACGAAGTTGCGGCGGTTACTGAACGAGCGCTTAGGGAAATGGGGTTTCAGTCTGAGAGAGCGCGAGATGGAGAACGCGGTTTGGAGCGAGCGCTTCAGGGTTCTTTTGAGCTAATTTTACTCGACCTCGGATTACCGAAACTTGAAGGCAGCGACGTCTGTAAGAGTATTCGGGAGCATGATGCAAGCACGCCCATCATAGTACTTTCGCTCAGTGCAGAGGTCTTAAGTCGAGTGTTGCTGCTCGAATTAGGTGCAGATGATTACCTGACCAAGCCCTTTGCCGTATCAGAACTCAAAGCCCGGATACGAGCGGTGCTCAGGCGGGCATCAAGGGAAAGTAGCAGCGAAGTGGAGGCAAACGAAAATTTCTATCGTTCGAAAGGCCTCTACATTGACTTTCTGAAGCGAAAGGTTACGCGGGATAATCGGGTTATCGAGCTCACCGCAACAGAATTTGATATTCTCGCTCTCTTGGCATCACAGCCAGGTCGGCCATTTACTCGGAGTGAGTTAAACTTGGAGCTGCACGGGAGTGACCTTGAAAATTATCAAAAGAGTATTAGCAACCACATCAACCGGATTCGAACAAAGTTAGAACCAAAAATAGAAAACCCGATCTATATCCTCACGATTCGGGGCGTGGGATATGCACTAAGCGATGCCTAGTGTTAGATCGGGCCGTTTTTTTTGCAGGATTAAAAGATCTATTTGCGTCAAGTCGGGGGTTTGTGCAGGGTCATACGCTTCTCCTGGTTTTACGTCGTTCTAGGTTTTGGATTCAATCAGCTCTAAAGCACCGCCCTAGTATCGAGGTCCACGAGGAGTACGACCGTTTGCATGATTGCTCAGTCCGTTGTCGTCCTCAATATTCCGCTCCGCATCGGGAAAGGTTAAGCCACCAAGTTCCTTTCCATCGCTCTTCATCGCTTTGGGATTTGGGGTAAGCCCTCGGTCTCGTTTTTCAAGAACACGGTCATTTTCAGGGAAGCCACCGTGGGTAAGTTTCTCCAATTTACCCTTGAGCTTATCGGTAAGCAGGGGGTCCATGATTCTCCGCGTTGTCTCCATTTTGCTCATAGAATGATTCTCCACTTCGTTTCGTTTCGTTTTGAGTACGAGTTGACCGTGCTTCCGCGCGGTCCAGCCGTTGAATTCTCAACAGGGCACAATAAGAGTATGGAAAGGAGAATTCTTCGAAAGTCCCTCTTCGGTCCCTCGTTTTGTAAAATCCTCAAAAAACTGATCGTATTTAGTGTTCCAGGCAGCGAACAGAGAATCGAAAGCGTTCGCCGAGATTCTTGATGCTTGGTAGAGCAGCTTAGAGATGTTTAGTGATTTTACAGCTTTAGAACGGGAGCATGCGCAATGTGTGGATTAACGTTCCTTAGCCCGCTCTTCCCAGCCCCCACCCAAGGCCTTATAGAGTTGCACGACGGAAGTAAGGTGTTGGCGTAAAGTCTCCGATGCTAGAAGCTCAGAATTAAACGCACTGCGCTCTGCATCAAGCACTTCCAAATAGCTTGATTCTCCGCTGTCGTAGCGCGAGCGGGACAGCTTTGCGGCACTTTGGGCCGATTCGACTTGCCGTTTTCGCACCTCGTATTCCTGACGATACGTCCTCACAGAGACTAGGGCGTCCTCAACTTCTTGGAAGGCTCGTAACACAGTTTGCTCATACTGTAGAACGGACTGTCGCATTCGCGATTCCTCGAGCCTTACTCGGCTCACATTCCGGTCGTAACTGAGTAGGGGTCCAAAGAGGTCACCACCAACACTCCAAAAGCGATTTTTGCTGAAATCTAGACTTGAGAGGTCCTCGCTTTCAACTCCGAATGCTCCGGTGATTTGGATCGATGGAAAACGTAAGGC